>CAIVAR010000167.1 GCA_903904005.1 uncultured Anaeromyxobacter sp. | reverse complement strand
CGGACGGGATCGAACGGGTGAGCGGGATGGCCCACCTGACAGGGTTTCCGGTCGAGGTCCGTCCCGCCGGGGGGCCCAGGGACCCCCGCAGCTGGTCCGGAATTCCCCCGGTATCGGGCGGGTGAACCAGGGAGATGTACCCTGCGGGGGCCGTCCGAATCCCACCTGTGACGCTCGGTGACTTCTCTGGGTACCCGCAGCAAAATTCGCGGCGGAACCCATCGTATGGGATATACGGTTGGCTCAGTTTCCCGCTCGAAGAGGCGGCCTGAAGCCGCTTTCACTGGGAAGGAGAACCATCGATGAACAGGATCCTTTTCGCCGTCGCGGTCATGGCCCTCGGGCTCGTCACGGGGCGCGCTGATGCGCAGGGCTTCAAGCCCGACCCCAACTACAACTACAAGGTCCTGGCCTTCCGCGCCGTCGAGACCGGCAAGCTCGAGGGCGTCGTCGCCTCGGTCGACCCGGCCGGTCGCAAGGTCGGAATCAAGGGGCCGAGCGGCAAGGTCCGCACGGTGAAGGCAGGGAAGAGCATCCAGGGTCTCGAGAAGATCAACGTCGAGGACTCGATCATCGCCGAGTACTACAAGTCGGCCACGTTCTACACGGAGAAGCAGGGCCAGACCCCCATGGCGCCCGAGCTCGTGACCGCCTTCCAGGCGGCCTCGAAGACCAACGAGGTCGTGGAGGCCGCGGAGCTGGTTGCCGAGGGAACCGCGACGGTGTCGGCGGTCGACAAGACTGCTGGAACCATCACCTTCACCGGCCCCGAGGGGCGTACCTTCCCGGTCAAGGTCGAGAATCCCGCCCTGCTCGCCGGCCTCTCGGTCGGCCAGGCGATCGACTACAAGGTCGTTGACGTCGTGGCCTTCGACATCAAGGTCACCCCGAAGCCGGCTCCCGCTCCTCCTCCGCCGGCACCTGCCAAGGCGAAGATCGAGGGCAAGAAGATCGTCATCACGGACGTCGTCTTCTTCGACACCAACAAGGACTCGATCAAGCCCGTCTCGTTCGACGTCCTGAACGACGTGGCCACGATCATGAAGCAGAACCCGGGCATCAACGTCCGCGTCGAGGGGCACGCCTCGAAGGATCCCGCCTCCGCGAAGCGCGGCAAGGCCGGCGCCGAGTACAACCTGAAGCTCTCCGATGCCCGCGCCAAGGCTGTGAAGGCCTACCTGGTCGACAAGGGTGGCGTCGCCGCCGCCCGTCTCGACGGCGTCGGCTTCGGCTGGAACCAGCCCATCGCGCCGAACGACACCGTGGCCGGCCGGGCAAAGAACCAGCGCGTCGACTTCGTCATCACGAACTAGTCGTCCCGCTCCCGCATCTCGGCGGCCGGTCCCTCCGGGGGCCGGCCGCTTTTCTTTGGTGTGCTAGCATCCGGCCCCTCGACAGGAGGAATCTCGTGAATCGCCGACTCGCACTCGTCGTCGCCGTCCTCGTCGCCCTTCCCGCCGCCGGCCGCGCCGACGATCCCGCGCCCGCACCGGCTCCCTCGTCCGCTCCGACGAAGACCGTCGACGCGATGGTCGGAGAGGTCATCACGCTGCCCTACAACCGCACCGCGGCCTACAGCCCGGGGTGGGTGCGTGGTCCCACGGTGAACCTCACCGACTCCGGGAACGGACAGTGGAAGGGCAACATCAAGGACCTGGCCGGGGTCTTCACGGTGACCGAGAAGCGCATCTCCGGCGCCAACTTCAACATCGTCATGGACCGGGATGGCGAGGAGTGGACCGCCCAGGGCACGGTCGACGGCAAGCGGGTCCGCATCGTTCTGGGCCCCGATGCCCTGGTGGCCCGGTACGACAATCGGTTCTACGAGCTGAAGCGGGTGTCCGAGGATCTCTGGGTGACCGTCCCGACCGGCCCGGGCATCCGGGTGAAGGGGGATGCCGCAGGGAAGTCGCCCTATTACCCGCAGTTCATCTTCGCGCTGCTCGCGGTGCTGTGACGGAGGCGCGTCACCCCATCCGGCGCTCGGCCTCGGCGTAGCATCGGTCGCACACGCCGTGGCTGAATCGGGCGTCGGTGTGCGCGGAGATGTAGCGCTCGACCTCCTCCCAGTACCCCTGTCCGTCCCGGATCTTCTTGCAGTACATGCAGAACGGGAGGAGCCCCGAGAGCGTCTTCACCTCCACGAGGGCCTGGCGCAGTTCCGCGACCAGCACGTCCTTTTCGGCCATGGACGCCCGGAGCGCGTCGGCCGCCACCCGGATGGCCGTGACGTCCGTGAACGTCGACACCCTCCGGACCGGGTTGCCGTGGTCGTCGCGCTCGACGACCTTGCCGCGGACCCGGAACCACAGCCACCGACCGTCCATGTGGCGGAGCCGTGCCTCGAACTCGTAGTGCGCCCTGTCTCCGAACGCCCGGAGGTGGGCCGCGTCCGGCGACCGCTGCCGGTCTTCCGGGTGGACCAGCCCTTCCCACGTCGAGATATCGGGCCTCAACTCGCCCGGGCCGTACCCGAGCATGGAGGCGAACCGCTCGCTGTACGTCACGGCGCCGCTGCCGACGTTCCAGTCGGTGAAGCCGTCGTTCGTGCTATCGATGACGAAGGAAAGCTGCTCCCCAAGCTCCCGGATCGCGTGTTCGGTTCGCCTCGCATCGGTGACATCCGTGAGTGCGATCCGGATCTCCGGTGCGGCGCCCTCCTCGGCCTGGCGATGGCAGACGAGGTGGGCGTCGAAGTCCGGACCGCCCGCCCGGCGGAGCACGAGGCCGCGGAAATCCCTGGCGGATCTCTGCGCGATCAGATCGGCGAAGAAGAGGTGCCAGCGGTCGGCGTACCCGCTGCACACGAAGCCCGAGAAGCGCCTCCCCTTCAGCCTCCGCCGTTCCAGTCCCAGGAGCGTGGCCGCGACGAGGTTCGCCTCCCGGATCACGCCGGTGCGGGAGAGGGTGAGATAACCGACAGGGGCGAAGTCGTAGAGGTCCACGAAGCGGTCGCGGGACACCTCGAGTTCGAACTGCGCCCGGCGAAGCTCCTCGTTCTGGAGCTCCAGCTCGATCTGGTGGACGCGGAGCTCGTGGAGGAACTTCGCGCCGGGCGAATGTGAACTGTCGTCTGGAGGAGCGAGAGCGAATCTCGCCTCCGCTTCCGCCCGCGACCTCCGGCGGACATCCGCGCTGGACTTCTTGGCCAGGTGGCCTCGCTCCCGACGAGTTGGCCATGGATTGTCCATCGCCCGTGAAGCGTGTACCAGCGAACTCTGCTCGGAAAAGGCCATCTGGCGCTGTGATTGTCACAGCGACCTGCGGTGATGGCCTGGCCGGTGGAGACGGCGGGACAGGGGAATCGAACCCCCCAGAAGCGCCTCTCGGCACCCCTCACCGGTTTTGAAGACCGGGCCCGGCACCAGCCTGGGACGTCCCGCCGCCGATCGGTGTACCGACCCTTGGGAGCGGGGTCAAGCATCTGCCGAACGGCAGGCGGGATCTATCGCGATGCCTTCGAAGGGCGGTCGCCCGCCGCCGGGGCCGCGTGGTCCTCGCCCCAGGGGGCGAGCCGGAGCGCCGAGAGCTCGTGGGGCATGGCCTGTCGCAGCACCCGGAAGTAGTGCATCGGGGAGTAGTGGACGAAGTTCGAGGCCCGGCTCGTGTAGACGCATGCGTAGTCCTCGATCTGCTCGCCGATGCGGGAGTTCTCGCTCCCTTCCTTGAAGGTGAGCCCCCAGTACCGGTTGTAGCCGCTCTCCACCGCGCCCTGCAGCTCGGCGATGCGGGCGTTGGCGTTGCGGAGGGCGCCCCGCAGGAATTCGAGCTCCCGCTTCATCCGTTGCCGGTCGACCTCGAGCGTCGCCTCGGCGGGGTCGCCCGCCGCCAGCCGATCGAGCCTGCGCTCGAGCCCGTTGAGCCCGGCGCGGTGCGCCGCCGCCTCGTCGTCGAGCCGGAGCCGGAGATCCTCGTGCCCGGCCACCTCCTCGAGCGCGGATCGGTGACCGTCGAGCCAGTCGATCTCCCGCTCCAGCTCCTCGATGACGAGGCAGGTCCGCCACTGGGAGCTCTTCTTCGATCGGAGGATGTCGGCGTAGATGTGGTCGCCGACGTAGAGGACCCGGTCCCCGCCAGCGCCGAGGAGCCGTTCCAGGTCGGCGCGATTCCCCCCGCGGTAGGTGTGCCCGCGCTCCAGGGTCCGGACCTCGCCCGGGATCGGCGCGCCGGAGGGATCGATCTCGGCGAAGGGGGAGCCATCCGCGAAGAAGGCCGGCTTGCCGGAGGCGGTCATCACCGCGTCGAAGTAGTTCCGCCAGCTCGGGTACTCGGGGATCACGCCGTCGAGCACGTGGCGCATCACCGCCTCGGTGTAGTCGAGGTGGGAGTTGGTGAGCAGGAAGATCTTCTTGCCGGCCGAGCGCAGCTTGTGGAGCGCCGGTCCGAGATCCGGGTCGCGGACGATGAAGCGCGCCAGGTCGGCCTTGATGCGGTTCTTCAGGGTGCCGTCGGCGTGGATCTGGTCCATCGACTCCCGGATGTCGGTGAAGAGCCGGTCGTAGTCGAGCCGGCGCTCCGGGGTCTCCTCGAGCTCGATCACCTGCGCGAAGAGCGCGGCCTCGGGCAGGGCGAACAGGGTGTCGATCCAGGCGAAGCGCGGCGAGGAGAGGGCGACCCGCTCGTCCCGGTAGAGCCGGTAGCGCTCCTCCTTCGGTACCGGAACGAGACCGTGGTAGGCCCGCCCCACGTGGTTGTGCCGGTCCATCTTGAAGATGTTCCCGGTGAGCTTGTCGATGACCAGGCCACGGATCACGAACTCGGAGAGGTAGCGGAGTTCCCGGAGCCGCTCCGGCCACCCCCGGCGTTCGACCATCCGTTGCACGGTCAGATCGAAGGAGAGCTCCTCGAGATGGAGCAGCTGGTAGATGGCCAGCGTGTAGTCCATGTCGAAGCCCACGACCTCGATCTTGTCCATCCGGAGGTTCCGGTTGACGAAGACCTGCCGGGAGGGGGGTACGTCGCGCCCCCCGGCACGGGGCCCGCCGAGGATGGCCCGGACCACCGGGTCGAGCACCGCAGCTCCCGCACCGGGGAGCGGCTCGTTTCCAGCGAGATCGTCGCGTCCGGGCATCCCTGCGGAGATAGCACGGAGCCCCGCCGGGGCGAAGGATCCTGGCGTCGGAACCTTGCGCCGCGACCGGGCTGTGGAACACTGCGGGGATGCCCGTTCCCACCCGTTCCGCTCGCCCCGCGCCCCGACGCCGGAAGGCAGGGCCGAGCGTCGGCGAGCTGGTCGAGCGTCTGGTCGCGCTCGAGGAGCGGCTGACCCGGGTGGAGGAAGGGAAGGCCCCTCCCGGCGACGGCCGGGGCGCGGCCCGCCCCTCTCCGAAGGCCCCGCATCGGTGCCTGGGCTGCGGTCTTCCCCTCCGGAAGCTGGCCGGGCGCTGTCGCTGGTGCGGACGGCCGCTCTGACGGTTATCGACCTCGCACCCGTGGTCGCCCACGTGCTCGGAAACGGGCTGCGCGTCCGCGTCCTGCCGGACCGGCTCGTCCCGGCGGTGAGCTGCTACACCTTCTTCGGGGTGGGTTCGCGCAACGAGCGGCCGGGCATCACCGGCATCAGCCACCTCTTCGAGCACATGATGTTCAACGGCTCGGAGCGCTTCGGACCCAAGGAGTTCGACCGGGTCCTGGAGGCGCACGGCGGGGCGTCGAACGCCTACACCTCCAACGACGTCACCGCCTACCACGAGGATTTCCCCACCGAGGCGCTCGAGGTGGTGCTGGAGCTGGAGAGCGACCGGATGCGCGCCCTGCGCATCACGCCCGAGGGGCTCGAGCAGGAGCGCGGCGTGGTGATGGAGGAGCGGCGCCTCCGCACCGAGAACTCCCACTTCGGCCTGCTCGAGGAAGAGCTGGAGTCGCTGGTGTTCCGGGCCCACCCGTACCGGTGGCCCGTGATCGGCTGGATGGACGACATCGCCCGCATCGGCCGGGACGACTGCCTCGCTTTCTTCCGGACCTACTACGCCCCCGGAAACGCCTCCATCTACGTCTGCGGGGACGTCGATCCCGACGACCTCCTCCGGCGGATCGAGGCGGCCTACGGGACCATCCCGGCCGGTCCGCCGGTCCCGCCGCACGTGGGGGGGGAACCGCCGCAGCGGGGCGAGCGGCGGGCGGTCGTCCGCCACCCGGCCAACGCTCCGGCCATGCTGGCGGGCTTCCGGGGGCCTGCGGCGCGGGACCCCGACACGGCCGTCCTCGACGTGCTCCAGGCCTGCCTCTCGATGGGGGAGGGGTCGAGGCTGCGGCGTCGCCTCGTCCAGGAGACGGAACTGGCGGTCTCGGTCGGCGTGGGGTGGAACTGGCGTGCCGACCCCGGCGTCTTCATGTTCTCGATGGAACTCGCGCCGGGCGCGTCGCCGCGCAAGGCGGAGGCGGCCCTCTGGACCGAGATCGACCGGGTGGCCTCCCGGGGCGTCACCGAGCGGGAGATGGCCCGTGCCCGGGCGCTGCTCCGCAGCGGTGTCCTCCACGAGATGTCCACCCGCAACGGGATCGCCCACGCGCTCGGGCAGGCCGAGGCGCTCCTCGGCGACTGGCGGGAGGCGGGTCAGGGCCTGGTCCGGTACCGGGCGGTCACCCGGGAGGACGTCCGTCGCGCCGCCCGCCGATGGCTCGACCCCACCCACCGGAACGTGGTCTGGCTCGAACCAGGGGCAGCGCCGTGACCGGCGTCGTGCTCCCCGAGCTGCACGACACCGTGCTCGAGAACGGGCTGCGGGTCGTGGTGGCGAGGCGCCCGGGCGTGCCCCTCGCCGCCGCCCGTCTCGCGGTCCGTGCCGGGTCGTCGCTCGATCCCGGTGGGGCCGAGGGGCTCGCCCACCTGGTGGCCATCTCCGCCCGCCGGGGGGCGGGGCGCCGGACCGGCCGGTCGATCGACGATCTGGTGGAATCGCTCGGCGCCAACCTCGCCGGCGGGGCCGACGAGGACGCTTCGGTGCACGGCCTCTCGGCGCCGGTCGAGGTCCTCCCGCGGCTCCTCGAGGTTCTCGCCGCCGTGGTGGCCCGCCCCACCTTCCCCGTGGCGGAGTTCGAGCGGCTGCGGCGCAGCGAGCGGGCGGAGCTGGCCCACGACGCCGACGAGCCCTCCACGGTGGCCGATCGCGCCTTCCTCCAGGCGGTCTACGGCGCCCATCCCTACGGCCACCCGGTGGAGGGGCGCGGTGCCGACCTGTCCCGGATCCGCCGGCGGGACGCCGTCGCCTTCCACGCCCGCTGGTTCGGTCCCCGGGCGGCGCTCCTCGCGGTGTCGGGCTCGGTCGACCCGGGCCGCACGCTCGACGAGGCCCGGCGCCTGCTCGGCGGGTGGCGCTCCCCGCCGTCGCCCCCGCCCGACCCCGGTCCGGCGGTCCGCTCCCCGCGCCGCGTCGTGGTGGTGGACAAGCCCGACGCCACCCAGGTGCAGATCCGGATCGGCGGGGTGGCCATCCCGCGGCGGAGCCCGGACTACTTCCCGGCCATCGTGGGCAACGGGGTCCTGGGCGGGGGATTCACCTCCCGGCTGGTCGAGTCGATCCGGGTGAACCGGGGGCTCACCTACGGCGTCCGGTCCCGGTTCGGGGTGGGGCGCGTCACCGGCCTCTTCGCCATCTCGAGCTTCACGAAGAACGAGAGCGCCGGCGAGCTGGTGGAGGTCGCGCTCGAGGAGATGACCCGCTTCGCCGCATCGGGCCCCACCGCCGAGGAGGTGTCCCGCGCGGCGGGGTACCTGGCCGGCCTCTTCCCGCTCTCCCTCGAGACGCACGACCAGTGGGCCGACCGGATCACCGACGCCTGGATCTACGGCTACGACGTCACCGACGTGCGCGACTACCAGGATCGGATCCGCGCCGTCACGCCGGCCGAGGCGCGCGAGGTGATGGCCCGCCACCTCCCGGTGGACGACGGCGTCGTCCTCGCCGTCGGCCCGGCGGCTCCCCTGGAGAAGCAATTCTCACGATTCGGTCCGGTCGAGGTCTGGCCCATCCGGCGGGTGATGTGACCCTCGCGGTCCTCCACGCCGACGCCCACCTCGCGGTGGTCGACAAGCCGCCGGGGCGCATCGTCGTCCCGGGCCGGTCCACGCCCGAGGTCACCGTGCGGCAGGAGGCGGAGGCGCTGCTCGGACCGCTCTGGGTGGTCCACCGGCTCGATCGGGGGACGAGCGGGGCGCTCCTCCTCGCCCGGACCGCCGCCGTCCACCGCTCCCTCTGCGCCCTCTTCGAGGCCCACGCGGTGTCGAAGCGCTACCTGGCCCTGGTCCGCGGCGCCGTCGCTTCGGAGCTCCGGATCGACGTCCCGGTGGCACCTGGGCGGAAGGGGAAGATGCGGGCCGGCGCGGGCCTCCCCGGCGCGCGTCCGTCGACCACCTTCGTCCGGCCGCTCGTCTCCTTCGGGGCGGTGGCCACGCTGGTGGAGGCCTTCCCCGCCTCCGGCCGGACGCACCAGGTCCGGGTCCACCTGGCCCACGCCGGCCATCCGCTCCTCGTCGATCCCGACTACGGGGCCCCGTCGCCGTGGACGGTCCCGGGCGGGGGACCGGAACTGCACCGGACGCCGCTCCACGCGGCCTCGCTCGAGTTCCTCCACCCGGTCACCGGCCAGCCGGTGAGGGTCGACGCCCCGCTCCCCGAGGACATGAACGCGGTCCTCCGCGCGTTGCGGAAGGATCAGCCGTCGAACAGCGGCTGACCGCGCTCGAAGGTCCGGATCGCGAAGGCGCAGACCACGAGCGCGGCGACGAGCGAGGCACCGGTGGCCAGCAGCGCCTGGGACGGCACGAGCGGCATGCCCCGGACCAGCTCGTTCACGATCAGTTGCTGGCCCAGGAAGGGCACCGCGTAGAGCGAGGCCGGCGGACGGGCCGACTGGAACGCGAGCGCCATCCCGGGCAGCGACGGCACCAGCATGAGGAGGGACAGGGAGGTCTGGGCGGCGCGGAAGGAGCGTGCCCGTGCGGCGAAGACGACCATGAGGGCGGCGGCCGCGACGGTGGTGGGGAGGCAGAGGAGGAAGGTCGTGAAGAGCAGCCCGGGATCGAGCTGCACCGAGAACCCGATGCGGGTGGCCGGGACGGCGAGCGGCACGAGTCCGAAGCCGACGAGCGTCTCGGCCAGCGTGGCCGCGCCGAAGGCGGCGGAGGCCGCGATCTTGGCGAGGACGAGCGACGAGCGCGGCACTGGGGCCGCGAAGAGGGGCTCGAGCGACTGCCGCTCCCGCTCACCGGCCGTGACGTCGATGGCGATGGGCATCCCGCCGGTGAACATCGCCATGACCAGGAAGAACGGGATGGTGGCGAGGAGCATGGCGGCGCGGCTGGCCGGCGTTGACACGTCCTCGCGCTCCACGGCGAGCGGCTCGATGACGGCCGGGTGGACCCCGCGCACGATGAGCCTCTGGGCGGCCACCTGGTGCGACCAGGAGCCGAGGAGCCGCTCGGCGGTGGAGGCGGCCGGCCGCGCCTGGTGGCGCGACTCGTCGAGGATGAGCCGGACCGGCGCGGGCTGGCCCGCCCGGAGCTTCTCCCCGAAGTCGGGTGGGATGACGATGACCACAGGCACGTCGCCGCGGCGGACCGCCTCGACGGGGTCGGCGGGGGCGTCGACGACCCGCGCGCCCTGCTCGAGGTGGGCGACCAGGTTGGGGGCGTTCTGCCGCCCCGCCACCGGGATCTCCACCCCCTTCTCGTCGGCCTGCCGGGTCGAGTCGGAGACCAGGAAGAGCATGACGACGACGAGGATGGGGCCGAGCGCCGGGAAGAAGAGGGCGGTGATGAGCGCCTTGCGGTCGCGCAGCCCCTCCCGGAGCTCCTTGGCGAGAACCACCCAGAACGACGCGAGCCAGCTCACGCGAGCCCCTCCTCGGAGCCGATGGCCGCCACGAAGGCGTCCTCCAGGCTCTCCTTGCCGGTCTGCCGGCGGAGGTCGTCGGGCGTCCCCTCGGCCGCCACCGTCCCGCGGGCGATCACCACCACCCGGTCGCAGAGGGCCGAGACCTCCTGCATGACATGGGAGGAGAAGAGGATGCAGCGCCCCTGCGCACGCAGCTGCAGGAGCAGCGTCCGGACCTGGCGCGTCGCGGCCACGTCGAGGCCGTTGGTGGGCTCGTCGAGCACCACGTTGCGGGGATCGTGGACGAGTGCCCGGGCCAGCGCCACCTTCACCCGTTGCCCCTGGGAGAACCCCTCGGTGCGCCGGTCGGCGATGTCCTCCATGCCGAGCGCGGCGATGAGCTCGTCGGCGCGGCGGCGGAGCGGCTCGCCGGAGAGGCCGTGGATCTGGCCGAAGTAGAGGATGTGCTCGCGGGCGGTGAGGCGGGTGTAGAGCCCCTGCGCGTGCGGGAAGACGCCCAGGCGGCGCTGTGCCTGGAGGCGGTCGGTGGCGAGGTCGATGCCGTCGACCGAGGCCTGCCCCGCGTCGGGGCGCAGCACGCCGTAGACGATCCGCAGGGCGGTGGTCTTGCCCGCGCCGTTGGGGCCGAGGAGCCCCGTGATCTGCCCGTCCGGCACCTCGAAGGAGATCCCCCCGAGCGCGCGGACGTCGCCGAAGGACTTGGAGACCCCGTCGAGCCGGATCACGGCGCGCCTCCCTGCATGTCGAGGAAGATGGGAGAGGCGTGGAGCCGCTCGACGCAGGCGACGTCGAGCCCGTCCGCCGATCCCTTCTTCACGAAGGCCGCCACCACGCGGGGAAGGCAGCCCCGGTACATCACCCCGTGCGCCTGCCCCGGAACGGTGACGTGGCGGCCGGCCGGCAGCATCTCCATCGCGTCGTCGCCCCTGCGCGGGGGGGTCACCGGGTCGGCCTCTCCCGAGAGCAGGAGCGCAGGGACCTCCATGCGGGGCGACTTGTGGAAGTCGGGATCGGGCGAACCGTGCGGCCACTCTGCGCAGAGGCTCCGGAACGCATCCCGGGCGCCTCCGCCCAGGAAGTTGGGGCTGGAGCCCGGCGGAGGGTCGGTGATGAACGGAACGTCCTCCGTGCAGAGCACCGAGAGCTGGAGCGCCCGGGACATGCCGGCCTGGATGTCGGCCACGGCGAGGATCCCCTGGGCCGCGAGCGGTGCGAGGTCGCCGCCCTTCGCCTCGCGGAGGAGCGCGGGGAGGAGCGCCGCCGTCTCGGGCTGGTAGAGGAACGCGAACACCACCTGGCGGACGGTATCGCCGTCGACGGTGAGATCGGTGGGCTCCGCGGTGAGCGGGTGGCGAAGCCGGACCTTCTCGGGATGGGCGTCGAGCCGGGTGAGGAGGGCCTGGACGTCGCCCGGGAGATCGGGATATCGGGCGAGGCAGGCCGGCTCGGCGGCGCAGCGCCGGAAGAGGAGGTCGAGCGCCCGCTGGGCGTCCCGGTCGAAGTCGTTCGCGACGATCATCGAGAAAGGTACGACGCCGTCGAGCACGAGCGTCCTCGCGTGGGCCGGAAAGGTGCGCGCGTAGGCGAGGGCGGCACGGGTTCCGTAGGAGAAGCCGATCAGGTTCACCCGGTCGTATCCGAGCGCCTCGCGGACGGCGTCCAGGTCCTGGACGAAATCGATGGTCCGGTAGCGTGTCA
Source organism: uncultured Anaeromyxobacter sp. (assembly GCA_903904005.1). GTDB lineage: Bacteria > Myxococcota > Myxococcia > Myxococcales > Anaeromyxobacteraceae > CAIOAK01. The sequence continues at coordinate 15,375 of CAIVAR010000167.1, read as the reverse complement.
GGTCGGCGCGGGCCGAGAGGGCGCGGGCGCAGGCGCCGGCGGCACGGCCGGCCTCGGCGGGCAGAAGGTCCTCGTCCTTCCCGGTCTTCCCGAACTTCGGGCAGGAGAGTGCGCCGGACCCGCCGGTTCCACGCTGGTCGACGAGCACGATGTCGCGATCGCGGTTGAGCCGGTCGAAGGCCGGCGCGATGCGCGGGTAGACCTCGGTGATCGACTGGCCGGGGCCGCCGGCCAGGACGAAGACGGGATCGGGCTGCCCCGACGGGGCATCGCTCGGGAGGACCGCGATGCGCAGCGAGACCTTCCTGCCGTCGGGGCGGTCCCGATCCTCGGGGACGTCGAGCGTCCCGCAGCGGGCGGGGACCCGCGTCGACGTGATGGGGTGGGCGAGCTGGCAGCGGGTGAGGGTGATCTTCGGCGAGGGCGGGGCGCCCCGGGCCGGCGAGGCGCCGACCGCGAGCAGGAGGGCTAGGGCGAAGGGGCGGTTCATGGCGTTTTCGGGAGCTCGGCCGGGAAGGCCGGGGGGCCGCTCGGTCCGCTGGGTCCGGTGGCGCCCTCGGGTGAACCGGCACCGGAGGGAACCTCGCCGAGCTCGGTTGCGAGGACCGGGACGAGGGGGGAGTCCGGCGCCCGGGACCGGAGGAGGGAGAGCACCTCGAGCGCCTCGGCGGACCGGCCGTTCCGCTGGAGGTACCGGGCCTTCTCGACGAGCTTCGCCGCCGCGACGTCCCCGCCCTGGGTGGCGACCCGGTCGGTCAGGATCCAGGTGGGCGGGCCGTTCCCGGCATCGACCTCGGTGAAGAGGTCCTTCGTCTTGCGGATGAAGAGGAGGGTCCCCGGGTCTAGCTTCCGCCGGGCGTTGGCGGCGAGCAGGTCGGGCCGGTCGAACGCCCAGGCGACGACGAGGATCGTCCCCTCCTGGACCTCCGAGGCGGGTACCAGTGCGCTGCCCTTCAGCCAGCCCTCCATGCCGTCGGAGGCGCGCACGCGGCTCCAGTCCCCCTGGCTATCCAGCAGGCTGACCCGCTCGCCCCGGTGGAGGACGGCAAGCGTGTTCGGGACGGGCGCCCGGGCCCCCTCGGGCTTCACCTGCGCCTGCTCGACGGGCTCGCGACGGAGTGTGGAGAGGACGGTGACGAAACGGAGCGCGGGGTCCGGCGCCGGTTCCGAAACACTGCCGGCGCGGGTCAGGTCGAGCTTCCCGGGGCGTCCGTCCCGGTTGCAGGCGGGCAGGGACGACGCGGCCACGGCGGCAGCAAGGAGCGCGACGCGGAACGGTTGAAGGCTCGGGCGGCGGGACCCCATCGTCAGTGCTTGCCGTGGACGAGCGTCTTCAGGCCGGTCCGGAAGGTCACCTCGACCTTTCCGGGGGCCTTGACCGCGGAGACCACGCCGCGGCCGAAGGTGGGGTGGTCGAGCACGTCGTCCTTGGCGAACAGCTCCGTCGGGGCGTACCGGCGCGGCGCCCCGGTGTGGGTCGCCATCAACTCGTCGAAGGCGGCCTCCGGGCTCGCCCTGGTCTTCCGGGCGGCGGGGCTTTTCGTGGCCGTGGAGGGCCCCCGGAACCGGTGCACCGTCCGGCAGGTGTTGCACTCGACCTTCACCGGTACGGCGCCGACCATGGCGATGACCGTGTGGGCGAGCAGGAGCTGGCACTTCGAGCAGAACGCATCGACCTCACCGCCGACCTTGGCCATGGACGGCGGAGTATAGCCGCATCCGCGGGAGGGGCGCAGGGCGTCGTTCGATGCTAGTCTGCGCGGACGCGAGAAGGGCCGAGGGCGGCCCTGGAGGTGGCGTGGGGCGCATCCGGGCGGCTTTCGAGGACTTCGGCGGGCAGGTCCTCTTCGCCGGGGAAACCCTCGCATGGGCCTTCCGCCCCCCGTTCCGGTTCGAGCTCCTCCTCCAGCAGGCCGCCGCCATCGGCGTCGGGTCCACCTTCATCGTGGCCGTCACCGGGCTCTTCGCCGGGATGGTGCTCGCGCTGCAGGGCAACTACGCCATGCGCCAGTTCGGAGCCGAGGGCTACGTGGGCGGCTTCGTGGCCATCAGCCTCGTCCGCGAGCTGGGACCGGTCTTCACGGCGCTGATGGTCACGGGGCGCTCCGGGAGCGCCATCACCACCGAGCTCGGGACCATGCGGGTCACCGAGCAGATCGACGCCATGGAGTCGATGGCGGTGAGTCCCATCCACTACCTGGTCGTCCCGCGGGTCCTGGCGGCGACCCTCATGATGCCGATCCTGGCGGTCGTCTTCACCGCCACCGGGTACTTCGGCGGGTACCTCATCGGGGTGTACGTCTCCCTCATCCCGCCGGGGCCCTACCTCGATCACACCAAGGCGATGCTCGACGTGCCCGACATGACCCACGGCCTCACCAAGGCCTTCATGTTCGGCGCGGTCGTTTCCCTCATCGCCACCTACCGGGGATACAGCGCCTCGGGGGGCGCCCGAGGGGTGGGAGAGGCCACGACGCGGGCGGTGGTCTGGAGTTCCGTCGCCATCCTGATGGTCGACTACCTGCTCACCTTCATCTCCATCGGCTGACCCCGTGTCGATGATCCGGATAGACGGCCTCTGGAAGGCCTTCGGCGACAAGGAGGTCCTGAAGGGCATCACCCTGGACGTCGAGGAGGGAACGACCTTCGTCGTCCTGGGGGCCTCCGGCTCGGGCAAGACCGTGCTCCTCAAGCACGTCATCGGGCTCCTCAAGCCGGACCGGGGGACGGTGACGGTGGACGGGATGGCCATCTCGACGCTGTCCGGGCGGGAGCTCACCGAGGCCCGCGGGGTCTTCGGGATGGTCTTCCAGGGTTCGGCCCTCTTCGACTCCATGACCGTCTTCGACAACGTCGCCTTTCCGGTGCGGGAGCGGGAGCGACGGATCCCGCACGACGAGCTCCTCGCCCGGGTGATCGAGAGCCTTCGGGTGGTCGACCTGGGGGAGGACGTGCTCGACGAGTGGCCGGCCCAGCTCTCCGGCGGCATGCGCAAGCGGGTGTCGCTGGCCCGGGCGCTGGTGGCGAACCCCAAGATCGTGCTCTACGACGAGCCCACCACCGGCCTCGATCCCATCACCACGAACTCGGTCGACTCGATGATCATCCAGGCCAAGGAGCGGCGCGGCGTGACGAGCATGGTCATCTCCCACGACATCGCCAGCGCATTCCGTGTGGCCGATCGGCTGGCGGTGCTCTACGATGGCCGGATCGCCGCCCAGGGAACGCCGGAGGAGGTCCGGCGCAGCGACGATCCCTACGTCCAGCGCTTCCTCTCCCTCTGGTTCGAGAAGCAGTGATCTGACCGCCGACCATGCCCGCCGCCTCGAACAAGCCCGTGCTGAACCGCGCCCTCGCCGTGGGGCTGCTCGTGGCGCTCGCCGGCGGCGTCTTCCTGGTGGCATTCACCTTCTTCCGGAAGGGTGGTCTGGCGGCCCGGGACAGCTACGCCGTGGTCGCGGTCTTCGACGACGTGACCGGGCTCTCGTGGAAGAGCCGGGTCCAGGTGGCCGGCATCCAGGTCGGCGAGGTCACCGAGATCGAGCTCTCGGGCGAGAAGGCGCGCGTCGTCCTGCGCATCAGGAACGACATCCCGCTCCGCGCCAACGCCTGCCTGACGAAGCGGTTCCCCTCGGCGCTCCTGCCCGACGCGCTCCTCGAGGCCAGCGTGGGGACCGCCCCCGCGCCGCTTCTCCGCGACCTGCCCGCCGAGCAGCGGGAGATCACATGCGTCCGCGAGGCCGCCAACGTCGCGAAGTTGATGGAGTCGCTCTCCCGGATCGCCACCGACATCCAGGTGGTGTCCGCCGACCTGGCGAAGACCGTGGGGGGTACCCAGGGAAGCGTCCGGGAGATCATCGAGAACCTCACCCACGTCACCCGCTCGGTCGACCGGTTGCTGGAGGAGAATTCTGCGAGGGTGGCCGGGATCCTCAGGAACGCCGAGGCCTTCACCGGCGACCTGCGGGAGATCGCTGCCAAGGACGCCGAGCGCTACCACTCCATCGCGAAGAACGTGGACGAGGCCAGCCAGCGCCTGAACCGAATCCTCGGGTCGGTCGAGGAGATCGTCGGGCCGGGCGGCCCCGGGCAGCCCGGGCAGGCCGAACTGAAGGAGTCGGCGCAGGGCGCCCGCGCGGCCCTGCAGAAGCTCAACAAGACGCTCGACGACGTCCAGTCGGTCACCTCCAAGGTGGCGGCGGGCCAGGGCGTGGTCGGGAAGCTGCTCGTCGACGAGCAACTCGGCGAGAAGGTCGGAATGGCCGCCGAGAGCGTCACCGACTACGTGAACCGGATCTCCGCCTGGCAGCTCTTCGTGAACATCCGGTCGGAGTACCTCATCAACTACGGTGGAACCCGGGCCTACTTCGGCGTCACGCTGATGCCCAAGCCGGACAAGTACTACATCCTCGAGCTGATGACCGACCCGCGCGGCTACAACACGGTGGTCACCGAGACGGCCACCACGGTGAACCAGACCACCGGCACCTCGGTCACCACCAGCACCGTCCGGTCGGTCAACGAGCAGCGGCTCGCCCTGACCGCCATGTACGGCAAGCGCTGGGGCGATCTGATCGCCCGCGTCGGGCTCATCGAGAGCTCCGGCGGCGTGGGGGTCGACTACCTGCTCTTCGACGACCGGTTGAAGCTGTCCGCCAACATCTACGGGTGGACGCGCCCCACGGTGGACACCTTCCCGCGGACGAAGCTCTGGTTCGACTGGCGCTTCATCCCGAACGTCTACCTCACCGGCGGGCTCGAGAACATCCTGGCCACATCCAACGGCGGGATGGGGCGCGAGTTCTTCCTCGGCGCCGGGGTCTTCTTCACCGACCAGGACCTGCGCGCCCTCCTCGTGGGCGGGGGCGGGGCGGCCGCGGGTGCGGCGGCCGGCTCGATGAAGTGACGCCCGGTCCGCCCGTCGGCTACCGGCCGATGGCGTGCTGGAGTTCGGCCCAGCGCGTGGCGAGATCGAACAACGCCTTCACCTCCTGCGCCTGCGCGTTGGTGTAGGAGGTCTGGGAGACGGTGACGTCGATGATGGTCCCGATCCCGGCCTTGTAGCGCCCCTCGGCCAGCTCGAGGTTCTCCTTGGCCTGTTCGATCAGGGTCTTCGACACCTCGCGCCGGGCACGGGCCTCCTTCACGCCGGAGACGGCCTGCTCGACGTCGGTGCGGACCTGGAGGAGGAGGATGTCTCGGGAGGCCATGCTGGACGCGACGACCCCCTTCTCCACGTCGACCTGGGCCATGCTGCTGCCGCCGTTCAGGAAGGGCCAGGTGATGGTCGCGAGGATGTTCCAGGAGTTCGCATCCGATGCCGGGAGGCCGCCCGCGACCGGGTAGCGGGAGTTGTTCCACAGGTAGGTCGCGCTCACGCCCAGGATCGGGTACCAGGCCGCCTTCGCCGCCGACAGGTTCTGGTCGGCCGCCGAGATCTGGAACTCGGCCGCCTTGAGGTCCGGCCGCGCCGCCACGGCTTCGTCCAGGAGGCGGGACACCATGAGGTCGATGTCGGCCGGGACGGTGGGCAGGTGGAGAGGGCGCTTCGAGACGTCCTTCCCGACCGCCTGGGAGAGCGCGATGCGGGCGAGCGTGACCCCATCCTGGGTGGTGATCTGGGAGATGAGCGAGAGCTGGAGGTTCACGTTGGCGGTCGTGACGTCGAAGCGCGGCCGCTGCCCCACGTCGAACAGGCCCTGGGCCAGGTCGAGCTGCCGCTGGTTCGAGGCCACCGTCTGGTTGGCGACGACGACGAGCGCCTCGCTGGCGAGGACGGTGTAGTAGGCGGTTCGGACCGCGAGTTCCACCGAGCTCCAGGTGGCGTCGACCTGGGCCCTGGAGGCGCGCTCCTGGTCCCGGGCCGCCAGGTAGGCTCCGAGCGTCCGGCCGAAGTCCCAGAGGGTCTGGCTCAGCGAGATGGTGGCGTTGTAGGTGTCGTAGAGGGTGGAGGTCGGGGCGGCGCCGAGGTTCGTCCCCGTCCAGCCCGCCCTGGCACCGGCCGACCCGGTCGGGAGGAACCCGGAGCGGGCCATGCCCACGCCTCCCTGGGCCTGCAGCACGCCGGCCTGCGCCTGCGCGACGTTCGGGTTCTGCCGGGCGAGCACGAGGGCCTCGTCGAGGGTGAGCGGCGGCATCGTCGTGTCCGCGGCCTGGGCAGCGGCGACGGCGAGGGCGAGGAGCAGCGCGTTCATTCGAACCTCAGGGCGGTGATGGGGTCGAGCCGGGAGGCCTTGTGGGCCGGGTAGAGCCCGAAGACCACCCCGACGAGCCCGCTGAAGCCGACCGCGATGGCGATGACGTCCGGTCGATACAGGACCTCCCACCCGAAGCTGGTGGCGAGGCGCCAGGCCCCGAACACCCCGAGCGCGACGCCGATGAGACCGCCGGTGACGGCGAGGGCGAGCGCCTCGACCAGGAACTGCAGGCGGATGTCGGCGGGCTTGGCGCCCACCGCCATGCGCAGCCCGATCTCCCGGGTCCGCTCGGTGACCGAGACCAGCATGATGTTCATGATGCCGATGCCGCCCACGAGGAGCGACACGGCGGCGATGGCGGCCAGGAGCGTGGTGAGCGTGCGGGTGCCCTCCTGCTGCGCGCTCGCGATCTCCGACAGGTTGCGGATGGAGAAGTCGTCGTCGGCGCCCAGTGGGAGCCGGTGGCGATCCCGGAGCAGCGCGCGGATCTGGCTCTCGGCCCGGGAGGTGGAGTCGGCGCTGGTGGCGCTCACGGCCACGCTGCCCTCGATGAAGTTCTTGAGGCCGCCCTTGATCTTCTGCTGGAAGGTGGTGACCGGGACGATCACGATGTCGTCGTAGTCCTGCCCCCACTGCGACTGCCCCTTCTTGTCGAGCACCCCCACGACGGTGAAGGGGATGCTCTTGATGCGCAGGCTCTGGCCGACCGGGTTCGAATTCTGGCCGAAGAGCTTGTCGGCCACGGTCTGGCCGATGACGGCCACCTTGTTGCCGGAGTCGACGTCACCCTGGGTGAGGAGCGAGCCCATGGCCACCGGCCAGGTTCGGATCTGGAAGTACTCCGGGGAGGTCCCGAAGACCTGCGTGCCCCAGTTCTGCTCCTCCGACATCACCTGCGCGTTGGTGCGCAGCTGTGCGGCCGCGGCCCGAACGGTCGGGATCTCCGTCTGGATCGCCTGGAGGTCGTCCCAGGTCAGGGTGGGCATCGAGCCGAAGCCGCCCATGGCCCCGCCCGCGGTGCTCGTGCCGGGGAGGACGATGAGCATGTTCGAGCCCATGGCCGCGAAGGTGGCCTCGACGCGGGCCTTGGCCCCGTCGCCGATGGCCACCATGGCGATGACCGCCGACACCCCGATGACCACGCCGAGCGTGGTCAGGAAGGAGCGCATCTTGTTCCGGGTGAGGGCGCGAAGCGCCACGCGAAGCGTCTGGAGAGGATTCACGGAGGGTCCTCCTCGTCGCCCTGGGTCCAGGGAGGGACCACGGCGATCTTGGGTTCCTGGCGCTCGTCGGAGAGGACGCGCCCGTCCCGCATGTGGATGACCCGGGAGGCGTACTGGGCGATGTCCGGCTCGTGGGTCACGAGCACCACGGTGATGCCGCCATTGCCCAGCTCCTGGAAGAGCTTCATCACCTCGACGCTGGTGCGGGAGTCGAGGTTCCCGGTGGGCTCGTCGGCGAGGATGACGCGCGGCTCGGTGACCAGCGCGCGGGCGATGGCCACACGCTGCTGCTGGCCGCCGGACATCTGGTTGGGGTGGTGGTCGGCCCGGCTGCCGAGGTCGACCCGTTCGAGGGAAGCGGTGGCCCGTCGGCGGCGCTCGGCGCTCCCGATCCCGGCATAGAGGAGGGGGAGCTCGACGTTCTCGAGCGCGGAGGTCCGGGAGAGCAGGTTGAAGCTCTGGAAGACGAAGCCGATGGTGCGGTTGCGCACCTCGGCGAGCCGCTCGGTGCTGAGGGTCGAGACCGGCTCCCCCTCGAGCAGGTAGGCGCCACCGGTGGGGCGGTCGAGCAGTCCGACGATGTTCATGAGCGTCGACTTGCCCGACCCCGAGGCGCCCATGATGGCGGTGAACTCACCCTGCTCGATCGCGAGGGTCACGCCGCGCAGGGCGTGAACCTCCACGTCGCCCATGTGGTAGACCTTGGCGACGTTCTGGAACTGGATGAGCGATGGCTGCGGCATGGCGCGCTCGCCTAGAGTCCGCGGCGGAGGTTCTGGAGGTTGGGCGAGCCGGCGCCGAGCGCGTCGGTGATGACCAGGTCGCCCGCCTTGACGTCCCCCTCCACGATCTCGGTGTACGTCCCGTCGGAGATCCCGGTCTTCACCTTCTGGGGAGCGGGCTTTTCGCCGGTGAGGACCCAGAGGGTGCGGCGATCGGGTGCCTCCCCGGGGCGGCCGCCCGCGGCGCGCTGGCCTCCTCCGCCTCCGCCACCACCGCCCATGCCGGGGGGCCTGCCGCCTGCGATCGGGGACGCGCCCGCGGCGGGGACGGCACCCTTCCCGTCGCCGAGCATGGAGGGGGGCGGGCGGAAGCGCAGCGCCGCGTTGGGCGCCTTCAGCACGTCGTCCTTCTCGGCGTAGATGAAGGTGACGTTGGCGGTCATGCCGGGCTTGAGCTTGAGCTCGGCGTTCTCGACGTCGATGACGGCGTCGTAGGTGACGACGTTCTGGACGGTCTGGGCGGCGTTGCGGATCTGGCGGACCTTCCCCCGGAAGACCTCGCCCGGGTAGGCGTCGACCGTGAAGCTGGCGGCCATCCCGGCCTTGAGACGCCCCACGTCGGCCTCGGCGACGCTGGTGTCCACCTGCATCTTGGCCAGGTCCTCGGCGATGACGAAGATGGTCGGCGCCTGCAGCGAAGCCGCCACCGTCTGCCCCACGTCGACGCTCCGGGAGATGACGGTGCCGCTCGTCGGGGAGACGATGTTGGTGTAGGCGAGGTTCACCTCGGCCGACTGGAGCGCGGCCCGCGTCTGGCCGACCGTTCCCTCCAGCGCAGCCACCTGCGCGTCGGCGGCGTCGGCGTTGGCCTGGGAGGTGTCGAGGTCGGCCTGCGCGTTCAGCTTGCGGGCGGCGAGTTCCTTCTGGCGCGCGTACTGCCTGCGGGCGTCCACGGCCTGGACCTTGGCCTTGGCGAGATTCCCCTGGGCGGCGGCGAGGTTGGCCTTGGCCTGGTCCACCGAGGCCTGGAACAGGGCCGGGTCGATCTTGGCGATGAGCTGCCCCTTCTTCACCGGGGAGTTCCAGTCGGCGTAGAGCGCCGCGACCCGCCCGGAGACCTGGCTGCCCACCTGGACGGTGACGATGGCCGACAGGAGGCCCGACGCCGTCACCTTGGCGACGATGCGCCCCTTCTCGACCTTGCCCGTCTCGAACTGGAGCTTGGGCTTGCCGTCCCCGGACTTGAAGTACCAGAAGGCGAGGCCAGCGAGGACGACGAGGACGGCGGAGGCGATGAGGAGGCGGCGCTTGTTCATGGGGTGCGGATTCTAGGCGGGGACGGTTCGCCTGTTCACAAAATACGGTGAAGAATCGTGAAGTAGCGGGCGTGTCAACCCACGGACCGCCGGTATACTTCCCGGTCGATGCGCCCCTGGCTCAAGGTCGTCGTCCTGGTCCTCCTCGCCGGAGTGGGAGCGCTGCTGCTCACCCCCGATCCGGGGCCGGGCGGGGGGCTCGTCGGGGAAGCTGCGCCCGGGATCGTCCTCCCCAACCTCTCGGGCAGGGAGACCTCGCTCTCCGGGTACCGCGGCCGTGCCGTCGTGCTCAACTTCTGGGCCACCTGGTGCGCCCCGTGCCTCGAGGAGATGCCGGCGCTCTCCGCCGCATGGCGGGACTCCCGGGGGCGCTGCCTCGAGGTCCTGGGGATCGCCGAGGAGTCCGGGCGCGAGGAGGCGCAGGCGGAGGTGACGCGCATGGGGATCGGCTTCCCGATCCTGATGGATGCGAAGGGGGACGTGGCCCGGGCCTACGGCGTCACCGGTTATCCCCGGACCTACCTCGTCGACGGGGAGGGGAAGGTGCGCCGGGTCTTCACCGGCAAGATCTCGCGGGAGCGACTGGAGGCTGCGCTCGTCCCGCTCGTCCCCGCCTCGTGCGCCGGTCCGTGATGGGTCCCTCCAGGCGCCACTGCCCGACCTGCGGGAGGGTTCCGGCTCCGGTCCCGGCGAACGGGGCCTGGCCGTTCTGCTCGGATCGGTGCCGGCTGGCCGACCTGGGGCGCTGGCTCGGAGAGTCCTACCGGATCCCCGGCGACCCGGCCGGGGAGGGGGGCGTCGCGCCCCGCGACGACGACGAGGAGGGAACGACGTGAGACCGATCGTGTATGCCGTTCGCGCCCTGCCGGGCGGGATTCCACCTGAGGTGAAGTCCGGTACGGACCTGCGGGGAGGCGAGGAGCGCCCGCCGCCGCGCGAGCGGATCCACGCCGAGGGGCGAGAGGCGGAACTGCTCGTGGTCACCTACCTCGACCGGGTGGACGACGCGCTCCTCGAGGGCCTGCCGGCGGTGCGCCAGGTGAGCTCGTACGGGGTGGGGGTGAACCACGTCGACCTGCCGGCCATGAAGCGGCGCGGAATCGTCGTGACCAACACCCCCGACGTCGTCACCGATGCCACCGCCGACATGGCCATGGCCCTCCTCCTCGCGTCGGCCAGGCGGGTGGCCGAGGGGGACCGGCTCATCCGCGCCGGGGGCTGGCGCGACGCCGGCGCGGCCTTCCTCCTGGGGAGGGAGGTTTCCGGCAAGACCCTCGGCATCGTCGGCTTCGGGAGGATCGGGCAGGCGATGGCGCGCAGGGCCGCCGGCTTCGGGATGCGCATCCTCTACACGAGCCCACGCGAGGCGGGTGTTCCCGGCGCGACACGGGTCGGACTCGACGACCTGCTCGCCACGAGCGACTTCGTCTCCATCCACTGTCCGCTCACGGACGCCACCCGCGACCTCATCTCGCGGGAGCGCATCGCCCGCATGAAGCCCGGGGCCATCCTGGTGAACACGTCCCGGGGGCCGGTGGTGGACGAGGAGGCGGTGGCGGACGCGCTGGAGGAGGGGAGGCTCTTCGCTGCCGGGCTCGACGTCTTCCGGGACGAGCCGCGCGTTCCGGAGCGGCTCCGGCGCGCGGAGAACGCCGTCCTCACGCCTCACCTGGGGTCGGGAACGATCGAGACCCGCACGGCGATGGCCCGGATGGTCTGGGACGAGGTCCTCCGGCGCATCACCGGACGACCCCCCGCGCACCCCGTCGTGATATGACGCGCCGGTGAAGCGCTTCCTCCAGATCGCGGGCGGCGTGGTGATCTCGGGGCTCGCCCTCTGGGTCACGCTGCGTGGGAAGGACCTGGGCGCCATCTGGGCGGCCGTCCACCAGGCCAACTACGCCTGGCTGGCGCCGTACGTCGGGATCCTGCTCGTCATCCACGTGGCCCGCACCCTGCGCTGGGGCATCCTGCTCGAGCCGGTGGCCAAGGTCCCATTCTCCCGGCTGAACGCGGTGTCGGCCGTGGGCTTCATGGCCCTCATGATCCTTCCCTTCCGGATCGGGGAGTTCGCCCGGCCCTACCTCATCGCCGAGCGGCCCAGGATCCGGGTCTCGGCCACGCTCTCGAGCGTCGTGGTGGAGCGGGTGGCCGACGGCCTCTTCATGGCGGCGCTCCTCGTCCTCACGCTCCTCGCCGTGCCCGAGGGCACCCCGGGGCTGCAGCTGCTGCGGATGGCGGGGGTCGCGGTGTTCGGCGCGTTCGGAGGGCTGCTCGCCTTCCTGATCGTGGCCTACCGGAACCGCGCGCTCGCGGTCCGCTTCACGCACCGTGTGCTGGATCCGGTGTCCCCCCGGCTGGCCGGACGGGCCTCGGGAATGATGGACGCCTTCATCCACGGCCTGCGGGTCGTTCCCTCGCGCACCAAGTTGATCACCTTCTTTCTCCTCACCGGCGCCTACTGGTGCCTGAACGCCTGGGGCATGGGCATCCTGGCCCGGGCCTTCGACATCCATCTCACGGCGATCCAGTGCTTCACGGTGCTCGGGGTGCTGGTCGTCGGCGTGATGATCCCGGCCGGGCCGGGGATGGTGGGCACCTTCCAGGCCGCGACCATCCTCGGGCTCTCGCTCTTCGTCCCGTCGGCCGCTCTCGACACCCGTGGAACGGCCTACGCGAACGTGCTCTGGGCGGTCCAGCTTGCCGTCACGACCGGCCTCGGCCTGTTCTTCCTCTTCTCCCGGCACATCCGGATCGCCCAGATCTTCACGGCCCCGTCCGAGGTCGAGGAGGGGCTCGAGGCGGAGGAGAAGGAGTACGTGGCCAAGGGGGATGGCGCGCCGCCACCGGGCGGGACGGCTCGTTGACGGGGACGGGGATCGGCACCTGTCGGCGCCCGGGGCGCACCGCTCAGGCGGCCTGCCGGTAGAAGAGGACGATGGCGAGGCAGTGGAATGCGTCGTCGCTGGACTGGCAGACAACCCGGTCCACGACCTCGAGGTCGGCGTTGGCCTGGAGCCAGAGCGTGACCGACTCCCCGAGCTCCTGACGCTGCTTGACCATGGTGGTCGAAAAGACCTTGATCCCGGTGAACCGCATCGCGAACCTCTCTCACGCCGCCCCAATCTGTAGCGTGTTCCAGCCTCTCGGCATCCTTGCAGTGGCGCGCCACACGCGTCAAACCGTCGGCCGGGGGGTAGCCAGAGCCCCCCCCAGGAGTGATTACCCGACGGCCCAATCAGCCTCGATTCCTCGGCATTTGGGGTCGAGGCGATGGGTCGTGGATTGCACGGTTCCCGATGAAATGGACATCCGACGACGGGAAATCACATGACGCGAACTGCTCTCCCGATGATCCTCGCCCTGCTGGCCGCCTGCACGTCCAGTTCCACGCCCCCCTCCACGTGGCAGGCAATGGCCTTCCCCGGTGAGATGGCCGAGTCGGTCGGCTCCCTGTCGATGACCTCGAGCGGGCTCGTGGCGGGAGGAATGCTGGGGACCGACCAGGACCCGGCCATCTGGGGCTTCGACGGCGCCTCCTGGCGAACCCTCTCGGTCGACTCGTTCACCGTGGGTGTCGTCTCCGCCATCCTTCCGGACGGGGCGGACCACGCCTACCTGGGCTGGTACGACGGCCTCACCGGGAACGTCTACGGCTACCGGCCGAGCACGGGCCACATGGACACCTTGGCCCTCCCGGCCTTGGACGTCCAGTCGCTCGCGATGAAGGGAGGCGTCCTCCACGCGGCCGGCAACGAGGCGGCAGGGCCCCTCGGAATCTTCCACGGCCAGGTCTGGAGGTACGAGGCGGGTTCGTGGACCAGCCTGGGGCTCGGGGGAAGCGGAACCTCGGAGGCGGGGAAGCCGCGCCTGAACGGTGGCCTCCAGGGAATGGCGGTTTCCGGGTCCGACCTCATCGTCTGGGGGCGACGGCTCGAGCCCGACGTGGACCCCGACTTCCGCCTCGCCATCCTCGTCCACCGGAACGGGGCATGGACCGAGATCGCCGCGCCCAGGGCCTTCAAGATCTGGTCGATGGTCTCCGACGTGAGCGGGAACCTGTACGCGGGTGGCACGAGCTCGGGCCTGGCCGGGCAGGTCTGGCAGTACGCGAACGGCGCCTGGACGGCCACGGGGCCGGAGGGCGCGGAGCAGGTGCTCACCCTTGCCGTGAACTCGGAGGGCGTCATCCACGCCGGCGGTACCGACACCCGGAACGGGTACATGGGGCAGGTGTGGCGCCTCGCGGGGGGGAAGTGGACCGGCCTGGGGACCACCGGATGCGCCCAGGTGAGCTTCCTGGCGGCTGGACCGAACGGTGTGATGTACGCGGCCGGACGCGATCCGGTCAGCGCGCTTCAAGTTTGGAGGTACACGCCATGAGAATCGCCATCCTGATCTTCTCGGTCGCCGTCGCCTTTCCCCGGTTGGCCGTCGCCGCCTGCTCGAATCCCTGCGGCGCCGAGGAGGTGCTCTCCTGCGCGGCCGCGGACTACCAGGCCGGGATGACCGGAAAGAAGTTCTGGGACACGGTCCTCTTCGACGCCGACACCGTCGGGGTCCCGGTGCTGGACGGGTTCTGCAGCCAGACCTTCACGGAGAAACAGTTCGAGGCGCTCAACTGGTCGCCGATGCAGAAGATCTTCTTCACGGAGTTCTGCAAGGTGAAGCCGGGCGCGTACTACTCGTACGAGAACTTCGTCGCCGCGGCGAAGTCCTTCCCGACCTTCCTCTGCGGCGACGGCGCGACCTACGCGCAGAAGCGGCAGGAGCTGGCGCTCATGCTCGCCACCTTCGCGCAGGAGACCACCGGGAACGGCATCAAGGCCAGCGTCGACAAGTACACCCGCGACGGCCTCTACTTCCGGTACGAGAACGGGATGCTCGACAACGCCCAGGACCTCAATTACCGGACCGGCTACTACGACAAGCTGGTCAGCGGCGCGATCTACGTGGCCGTGAAGGAGGGCACGAGCCCGATGCTCACCTCCACCCCCACCTACTGGTGGAACAAGGGGCGCAAGTATGACGACAGCGTGGACGTGGGGAACGTCATCGACCTCGCCTCGGCGAAGACCATGTCGGTGAAGTGGGGCGACGTGGTGGTCCCGGCCGGTTACGCGCTGAAGGGGCTGTGGGAGATGGTCGAGCCGGCCTACGTCGTGGGTATCGGCTCGGTGCAGCTCACCGGGGACACCATGATGAGCTTCTTCGGCTTCTACTACAACCACCTGGCGCCCGGGAAGCCGGTCGCGGCCGCCGACTTCGGGGCCTTCGTGAAACGGCTGTTCACGGATGGTGAGTTGGCCTTCACCGGGGCCATCTGGTACTTCATGTACCGCACCAATGGTGACGGGTACCGTCCCATCGACGCCATGCTGAACGACGCCGACATGCCGGTCTGCGGGGACATGGCCGCGGTCACCATGCAGGTGAACGGCGGGTGCAACGACACCGAGAAGCGCTACGAGTACTACAAGTACTTGAGAGGAAAGCTGAAGAGGTCGCCCGCCGAGGTCTCCTTCCAGGGGCCCGGGATGATCTGGTTCAAGGGCACATGGGGGTGGGAGAAGCGGACGGGCGCGATCGAGGTGAGCAGCGTCGAGTGCAAGGCGTTCGAGGTCAAGGGATTCACCTCCGACGCGACGCCTCCCGCCTGGGTGGGGAACTACCGCTACTACCCGCTCAAGGAGCTGTGCGTCTTCCCCTCGACCAAGAAGTGCTGGGAGAAGACGGCCAGCGGGGACACCTGCCCCCCGTAGGCGAACCCGGGTACGGCTTCCCCGGGCCATGGAGACGGTAGCCCCCCCTCGGGCAGGTGGTCCGCTTTGGCCTAAGACACCGGGCTTATGGAGCTTCTAGACTGGGGGGGCGGACCGGTGGTAGGTTGCGCCCCCGCTGGAGGGCAGGCAGGCGG
>CAIVAR010000166.1 GCA_903904005.1 uncultured Anaeromyxobacter sp. | reverse complement strand
CCGAGCGGCTGGCCCACCGCCACCATCTCCCCGGTCTGGCGGAGCACGCGGCGCAGGACGCCGGTGGCCGGCGCGGGGACGGCCACCGTGGCCTTCTCGCTCTCCACCTCGACCACCGGCTCGTCGCGGAGGACGGCCTCGCCTTCCTTCTTGAGCCACTGCCCGACCTGGGCCTGGGTGACGCTCTCGCCCAGCGACGGGACCTTCAGCTCGACGGCCATGGGGTCACTTCCCTCCGGGTAGACGGATCATCCCAGCGCTTCCTCGACGAGGGCCTGCTGGACGAGCTTGTGCCGCGTGGCGGAGCCCGACGCGGGGCTCGGGCTGGGCGGACGGGCCACCACCGACGAGCGGGCGTCGAAGCCGCGCACGGCCTCCCCGAGGGCGTCGCGGATGTAGGGCCAGGCGCCCATGTTGCGCGGCTCCTCCTGGACCCAGAGCACCTCGGCCGAGGGCGGGTACGGCGCGAGCGCCGCCTGGAGCTCGGCGGTGCGAAGCGGGTAGAGCTGCTCGACCCGCACGATGGCCACGTCGGCCTTCTTGCGCGCCCCGCGCCCCTCGACGAGGTCGTAGTAGACCTTCCCCGAGCAGAGGAGCACGCGACGGACGACCGCCGGATCGGGGACGGCGGGATCGGGCAGGACGGCGTGGAACTTGCCCGAGGTGAGCTCGGCGATGGGCGAGACCGCGGCCGGATTGCGCAGCAGGCTCTTCGGCGACATCACGATCATGGGCTTGCGGAAGGTCGCGTGCACCTGCCCGCGCATGGCGTGGAAGATCTGGGCCGGCGTGGTGAGGTTCATCACCCGCCAGTTGTCCTCCACCGAGAGCTCCAGGAACCGCTCCAGCCGCGCGCTGGAGTGCTCCGGCCCCTGCCCCTCCATCCCGTGCGGGAGCAGCATCACCAGCCCCGAGAGCCGGTTCCACTTCACCTCCGAGGAGGAGAGGAACTGGTCGATGAGCACCTGCGCGCCGTTCACGAAGTCGCCGAACTGGGCTTCCCAGATCACGAGCGCCTCGGGCTGCTCCAGGCTGTAGCCCCACTCGAAGCCGAGCGCGGCCGCCTCGGAGAGGAGGCTGTCGAAGATGGAGACCTTGCCCTGCCCCTCGCGCAGGTTGGCGAGCGGCATGTAGGGGGAGCCGTTCTTGTGGTCGGAGATGACGGCGTGCCGGTGGCTGAAGGTCCCCCGCCGAACGTCCTGCCCGACCAGCCGGACCACCCGCCCGTCCCAGGCGACCGTTCCGTAGGCGAGGAGCTCCGCGAACCCCCAGTCGAGCGGCCGCTTCCCGAGGGCCATCTCGGAGCGGGCCTCGAAGAGCTTGGCGATCTTGGGGTTGGGGTCGAACCCGGCGGGGATCTCGGAGAGGTGGCGGGCCACGTGGGCGAGCCGGTCGGCGGGCACCGCCGTCACCACGTCCTCGGCGAACGCGATGGGGCCGCCCCGGTATCGGCTCCACACGCCCTCGTTCGCCGTCGGGGCCGGAACGGCCGCCACCGCCGCCGAGGACTGGTAGGCCTCCTCGAGCCGGGCCTGGTAGGCGCGCGTCATCGCGGCGACCTGCTCCTCGGTGGCCGCGCCGTCGCGCTGCAGCTCCGAGGCGAAGGCGCGCGGGAACGGGGTCTTGGCCGCGATGGCCCGGTACATCACCGGCTGGGTGAAGGTGGGCTCGTCCCCCTCGTTGTGCCCGTACTTGCGGTATCCCCAGACGTCGATGACCACGTCCCGGTGCCAGCGCTGGCGGAAGTCGGCGGCGAGCAGGACCGCCTGCGCGACCGCCTCGAGATCCTCGCCGTTCACGTGGAGGATCGGGATGTCGAGCATGAGCGCGACGTCGGTGCAGTAGGTCGTGGAGCGCGAGTCGCGGGGCGAGGTGGTGAAGCCGATCTGGTTGTTCACCACCACGTGGATGGTGCCGCCGCAACGGTAGGCGGGCAGCCCCGACATGTTGAAGGTCTCGGCCACGATCCCCTGGCCGGCGAAGGCCGCGTCGCCGTGGATGAGCACCGGGAAGGAGCGCTGCCCCTCGGCGTCGCTGAAGCGATCCTGCTTGGCCCGCACCCGTCCCTGCACCACCGGGTCGATCCACTCGAGGTGGCTGGGGTTGAAGGCGAGCGAGAGGCGCAGCCCGCCGTCGGCGGTGTCGCGGGTGCTCGAGTACCCGAGGTGGTACTTCACGTCGCCGCCGGCCGCGCCGTTGATGATGGCCTGGTCCCGGAACTCGGCGAAGATGTCGCGCAGGGGCTTGGCGAGCACGTTGGCGAGCACGTTGAGCCGCCCGCGGTGGGCCATCCCGATGACCACGTTGCGCACCCCGTAGCCCACGGCCCGGTCGAGGAGCAGCTCGAGCAGGGGGACGAGGACCTCCGAGCCCTCCAGCGAGAAGCGCTTGGCGCCCAGGAAGCGCGTGCCCAGGAACTGCTCGAACATCCCGGCCTGGATGAGCTTCTCGAGCAGGCGCCGCCGCACCTCGGGCGTGAGCGTGAGCCGGTTGCGGGTCCGCTCCATGCGCTGCTCGAGCCAGCCGCGCAGCTCCCGGTCGTTGATGTGCCCGAGCTGGACGCCCAGCGTCCGCCCGTAGGTCTCCTGGAGGCGCGCCAGGAGATCGCGCAGGGTCTCCTCCTTGCCGCCGTGGGGTCCGACCGGGCGGTCGAGGTCGGCCTCGGAGAGCCCGAACTCGGCCAGCTCGAGCCGCTCGGCCCGCCGCCGCTCCAGCCCGAGCGGATCGAGGTCGGCCTGCATGTGGCCGAAGGTCCGCCAGGCGCGGGTGAGCCGGTCGACCCGGAGGCGGAAGGCCTCGCGGTCGTCGGGGCGTGCGGCGCTTCCTTCACGGATGGTACGGGCGGGCCAGGCGGTGGGGGCCGGCGCCGCGTCGGGCACCGGCGGCAGCGACTCGAAGTAGGCGCGCCAGCGCTCGTCGACCGAGGCCGGATCCTGCAGCCACGCGAAGTAGAGGTCCTCGACGAACCCCAGGTTCGAGGCGCTCGGCGCGGCAGGGGGCGCGTCGAAGGGAGTGGACATGTCGGGCCGATCATAACGGCCCGCCGTCACGAATCCTCATGCGATGGAGCGACCCAGGAGGAGGTCGGCGTCTCGTCCGGGGCGTGCCGGGCCCCGCCGCGCCCCGGCCCCCTACCCTGCGGCCGCGCCTTCGGGCGGCCCGGGCGGGCCGGCGTGACGCCCGACCACCTGGAGCAGCTCCTCGAGGTCGAAGGGCTTCGACAGGTAGGCGTCGGCCGCCGGGAGGCTGCTCGCGCCGGGCATGGCCGCCGTCATGATGGCCACCGGGACCCCCTCGGCGATCCGCTCGCTGCGGAGCCGCTCGAGCAGCTGGGGCCCGTTCATGACCGGCATGACGAGGTCGAGCACGAGCAGCGAGGGGCGCCGCTCGCGGAGGTAGGAGAGCGCCTCCTCACCGTTCACGGCCACGTCGACTGCGTAGCCCTCGAAACCGAGGAAGTCTGCGATCCCCTGGCGGATGCCGGGGTCGTCCTCTACGACGAGGATGGCCATTCCGGGGAGATAACCGGGGCCCGCCCGAGCCGCCACGCCCCCCATGCCACCAGAAGGACCGCCCCGAACTGGGCGGGGGTGAGCCCCCCGTACCGGGCGTCGGCGTACGGGACGTCGGAGGCCCGGAGGAAGTCGAGCAGGAACCGGGCCGCGCCGTAGAGGAGGGCGAGCAGCCCGAGGAGGCGCCCCTCGAGCCGCCGCCGGGCCCAGAGGCGCCAGAGGAGGCCGGCGATGGCGAGGAGCACCACGGCCTCGTAGAGCCCCAGGTCGTGGCGGGGGCCGCCGGGGAAGGCCACGGCGAGCGGGAAGGTGGTCCGGCTCCCCGGATGGTCGTGCACGAGGAAGCATCCGATGCGGGCGATGGCCCAGCCGGTGGGGACGCCGACGGCGAAGGCGTCGCCGTAGCGGGCGAGCGGGACCCCGCGCACCCGGAAGAAGATCGCCGCTGCGATCACCCCGCCCAGGAGCCCGCCGAACGACGAGAGCCCGTCCCAGAACTCGAGCACCCGGCGCGGGCTGCGGAGCTCCTCGGGGTGGTAGAGCCCGACATGAACCAGGTGCCCGACGAGGACGCCGGCGACGACGCCCCAGATCGCGAATTCGAGGATGGGTCGCGGATCGAGTCCCCGCCGGCGGGCCGCCCAGGCGGCCGAGCGGACCCCGGTGGCGACCCCGAGCGCGGCCAGGATCCCGAAGACCTGGAGGGTGATCGGTCCGAGGTGGAGGGCGGGTGGATCGAACCAGGGGATCAAGTCGGCAGGTGCCGCGCCCCGGACTAGCGGAGCGCTCCGGCGACCGCGAACCAGAGAAGGCCCACTGCGGCGGCCGCGAGGATCTGCACCCAGAACCGGTCGTCGGCAGGACGAGGCACTGCGATGGCGACGGCGCGGCGGGACCGGTTCGAGCGCTTCATGGGGCTTCCATTACCGGGCGGCGGCGAGGGCGCCAGGGGAAATGGCGGCCTCCGCGCTCCGGGCCACGGCGGCCTCCGGGGAGCGGACCCGGGCCTCGACGGCGGCCCGGCGGATGGCTCCGGGATCGGGCACCACCGCGTTCAGGATGAAGGCGCCCTCCAGGGCGAGCGACAGGGCGACGAGGGCGACGGGCTTCCACATGGTGAACCTCCAGGTCCACCTCCCTACGGGGCCGCCGCCCGCCTATTTCGTCCTCCGCCCGTCAGTCCCGGAGGTCGGCCGCGAGGGCCTGCTGCTGCTCCGGGGCGAGGCGCACCTCGGCGACGAGGCGCGGGTGGTCCGATCCCACGGCGACCGGCACCTCCCCGCCGGTGTCGAACTTGAGGTACTGGACCGAGGAGAGCCGCTCCTCGCCGACCTGCCGGGCGTCGAAGGTGGCCTTCACCTTCCGTCCGCCGGCGGTCTTCACGTACAGGCTCCCGGGGAGCCCCATCCAGTCGTGGAGCTTCACCGCCCGCGCGGCCGGATCGTCGATCTCGATGAGGAGCGCCGCACCCAGCTCGCCCGCCCGGCCCAGCAGCTCGTTGTAGGTCGAGAGCTCATGGGCGATCGCCTCCTCGTCCACCATGCGCTCGGCCCGGACCATCTCCTGGATCTGGTAGCGCACGGTGTCGCGGTTCTCGAAGAGGAAGGTGAGCGCCTCCCCCAGGTGGATCCGGCGGGGGGCCTTCACCGCCAGGATCGCCTCGCGGACGGCCGGGCGCGCCTTCTCGTAGGCGGTGAGGTCGAGGATCTCGTCACGGGCGACGGGCTTCATCACGTTCCTTCCTTTCCGCCGGTCCCGAAGCCGTTCTCCCGGTAGGCCCGGGCGAGCACGGTCATGGGGTGGAGCGGCCGGTTTCCGGCGAACTGCTCGAACTGGACGGAGGCGAGCGGACAGTCGGTGCACCAGACCTTCGCCTCGGCGCCCTTCATGCCCTCGAAGGCCTTCTCGCCGATGCGCCCCGAGGCGTCGTGCCCCTCCACGGTCATGGCGTAGGTGCCGTCGTGGCCGCAGCACTCCATCACCGTGGCCGCGATCTCCACCCCGGGGATGCGGCGCAGCAGGTCGCGCCCCTTGAAGCCGACCGCCTGCGCACGCAGGTGGCAGGGAGCGTGGTAGGCGACCTTGCCGCCCGGGGGCGTGCTCCTGAAGTCGGCGCTGAAGCGGGGCTCGTTGCGGATCGACCAGAGGTATTCGGAGACGTCCATCACGGCGGGTGCGAGCTTCCCGGCGCGGACCCGGTCCTCGCCCTCGAGCAGGTGCGGCCACTCCCGACGCATCATCATGGAGCAGGTCGGGTTCACCACCAGCACCTTGGCCCCCTTCTCCACGAAGGGCAGCAGGAGGTCGAGGTCGTCATGGGCCTGGCGCCGCAGTTGCTCGAGGTCGCCGTGCTCCCAGACCGGCATGCCGCAGCAGCGCAGCCCCTTCACCACCCGCACGTCGACGCCGTTCTTCTTCAGCACCTCGAGGGTGTCCCGGCCGAGCGAGGTGTCGTTGTTCTGCACGTAGCAGGTCTGGAAGAGCACGGCGTCGCCGCCCGGCTCGGGCTTCACCCAGCCGGCCCCCTCGGCCCAGACGTCGAAGGCGGTGGTGGCGAAATCGGGGAGCGAAGCGTGCCGGTCGACCCCCAGGACCTTCTCCATCAGGAAGCGGGCCGGGGCCACCTTGTTCATGGCGTTGGCGAGCCCGAGCGACATGCGGGCCATCTTCCCGGACAGGTCGGGGTCGCCCAGGAACTTCTCGCGCAGCGTGGGCTTGCCACCGCGGGCGCGGAACGCCTGCGCGTCGTGGCGGTGGACCAGCGCCGGGAAGTCGAGCTGGTAGGGGTGGTTGTCACGCGGGGTGTAGGGGCACTGGACCTCGCAGAGCTTGCACTGGAAGCAGTCGTCCATGACCGCGTCGACCTCGGGAGCGGTCAGGGTGTGGACGTCGTGGTCCCGCGCGTCGAGGAGCTTGAAGAGGCGAGGGAAGCTGTCGCAGAACTTGAAGCACATGCGGCAGCCGTTGCAGATGTCGAAAGCCCGCAACTCCTCGCCGCGGAGGGCGGCGGCGTCCCAGTACACCGGCTGCGAGGGATCGTAGGAGAGCCCGGGTGTCGGGTCGTAGCTGACCTTCTTGCCGGCCTCGGACATGGCGGTTCCTCCAGGACGAGCGGCCCGGCCCCGGAAGGAACCGGGCCGCCTGGGGTCCCAGCGAAGTCCCGGGGTTCCCCGGGCTGCTGGACTACTTGATGCTGTCGAGCATCTTCGCGAACTTGCCGGCGTGGGACTTCTCCGCCTTGGCGAGCGTCTCGAACCAGTCGGCGATCTGGGCGAAGCCCTCCTCGCGCGCGGTCTTGGCGAAGCCCGGGTACATGTCGGTGTACTCGTGGGTCTCGCCGGCCACCGCCGACTTGAGGTTGGCGACCGAGTCGCCGATGGGCAGGTCGGTGGCGGGATCGCCCACGACCTTCAGGTAGTCGAGGTGGCCGAAGGCGTGGCCGGTCTCCCCCTCGGCGGTCTCGCGGAAGTTGCCCGCGACCTCCGGGTAGCCCTCCACGTCGGCGACCTTCGCGAAGTACAGGTAGCGGCGGTTGGCCTGCGACTCGCCGGCGAAGGCGGCCTTCAGGTTTCCGTGGGTCTTGGTGTCCTTGAGCTGTGCCATGTGGACCTCTCCTTTTCTGCGGATCGAAGGGATGCGGATGCGTCCCTGTTATTCCGGTGGCCGGAACCCGTCACGGGCAAATCGGGGCCCCGTGCGCGCTTTTCCGGGAGGGTTCCTGTCCGCGGGAGGGAGCGGGCGCAACACATCGTAACTATCGAATCGATAGGACCAGGCTATTAATCGGGTCGGACCGAGCGCCGCATCCGCGCCGCCAGATCGGCCAGCGCCTGGGCCTCGGCCGCCACCTCGCGGGTCGACGCCGCCGTTCGCTCGGACGCGAAGAAGATCCCGTTCATCGCGTCCCGGAGCGCCTCCAGCCCGTTCTCCTGCTGCTGGGCCACCCCGGCGATGGCCCGTCCGGAGCTGGCCGACGCCGCGAGCGCGCGGGCCAGCTCGCGGATGGTCCCGGCGGCTCCCTCGAGGACCATGGCACCCTCGCCGGCCCGGACGGTCCCGGCCTCGGCGGCCTCGACCGCGCCCGCGATGGCCCCCTGGAGCCCGTCGAAGATGTCCCGGGCGGCCACCGCCGCCGCCGCGGTCTCCTCGACGTGCCCCTCCATGCGGGCCACGAGCGCGGGCAGCGCCTCGGGAGCGAGCAGCCCGCCGTCGACCTGGGCCCGCGCCATCGAGGAGAGCGACCGCGAGCGATCGGAGATCCGGGCCAGCGTGTCGGCCACCTCCCGCAGGTCCTGCATCCGCGCACCGAGCCCGCCCACGAGCTCGGAGAGCCCGTGGACCTCCAGGGCCAGCCGGGTGAGCGCCTCGCGCGACTGCTCGGCGATGGAGAGGCCGCGCGCCACCACGCCCTCCGACTCGAGCGCCAGCCCCACCACGGTCTCGGCGGTGAGGGCCGACGCGGTCGCCGTGCTGGAGAGCCCGTGCAGCGTCTCGCTCGTCCCGCGCAGGCGACGGGCGGTCTCCTCGGTCCCGGCGTCGAGCGCGATGGCCGCGGAGGCGAGCCCCCGGGAGCGCTGGACCAGCTCGGCCGCTGCCCGCTCCACCTCGTCGCGGCGCGTGCGCGCGGCCCGCTGCCCCTCGGCACGCGCCTCCTCGGCCACGACGGCGCGCCGCGCGCCGGACGCGTAGCCGAGGGCCGCCAGGAGCGGGGGAACCCCCGCAAGGAGGAGGAGCAACGGGGGGGACGCCCCGAGCAGGAAGCCCGCCACGGGGAAGGCGACCCCCAGGGCGAACCCGGCCGAGGCGAGCGGTATCGGGCGCATGGCCGCGGAGGCCACCCCGGTCGGGGGGGGACCTCCTTCGCCGCTACGCCGGCGGGGGGGTGGCCGGCCGGGGTGCCCGCGCCTCGTGGGCGTCCCAGCGCTTCTGCAACTCCGCGCCCAGCTCCTCGAACTTTGGGGTGACGTCCTTCTTCGCCACGGCCTCGAAGCACTGGAGGCACTGGTGGAGGCCGTTCTCGGCCTCGGTCACCCACTGGATATGGTGAGGGCAGTTCATGGACGCTTTCTAGCGCAGCGCGGGCCACCGTGGAAGGGCGGACCCCGTGCTACCGTACCGGCATGTCGGACCTGCGGATCCCCAAGAGGGCCGTCCCCGTGGAGGTCGTGCTCCCCGGGGGGGAGGCGCGACAGGTGTCGATCTTCCTGGCCGAGGGCGCGGCCTCGCACCCGGGGCCGGAGCGGCTCTCCGATCTCCTGAACGGCTCCGCCCCGTTCATCCCGGCCCGGGAGGCCGGGTCCGGCGTCATGACCTTCCTCCACCGCGCGTCGATCGCGGTGGCCCGGGTGGCCGCCGACGAGGAGCCCGCCGACGACTCCTTCACCATCCCCACCGAGCACGAGGTGGAGATCACGCTGACCGACGGCGCCCGCCTCTCCGGCCTCGTCGCCTACGTCGCCCCCGAGTCGCGCGAGCGGCTCGTGGACTTCCTCAACCGGCCCGAGCCGTTCCTCCGCCTGATGGAGCGCGACGGGGTCGCACTGGTCGGCCGGGCCCACGTGGCCCGGGTCGCACTGCTCACGAGGTGAACGGGATGGCACGCCTGGACGCATTCATCGAACGGCTTGCCGCGAGCCACGGCGGGGAGCTGGTCTTCGAGACCGCCCACGGCGCCGTCCTCTCCGTGGACGGCGAGGTTCGGGTCCTGGTCCGCCAGGCCCTCTCCACGCAGCAGATCGTGGGCGCCTTCGCCGAGATCGTCCCCTCGGAGATGCAGGCCGGCTTCCCGCGCGCGGGAAGGACCGTCTTCCCCTACCCGTCGCCGGCCGGGACGGTGGAGGTCGAGTTCGAGTCCAAGGGGGACGAGGTCCGCGCCGTCGTGCGCCCCACCGCGGCCACCGCCGCCTTCCCCGACGCCGGTGCGCCCTCGGCTGTGGCCGCCACGCCGCCCGCCACACCGGCCGCCGCGCGGCCCGCCGGGGCGGCGACGGGAACACCGACCGTGATCCCGCTGCCGGTCGACGCCGGCGAGGCCATGCAGCGGTTGCTCTCCGAGATCGTGGCGCGCCGGGCCTCGGACATCCACCTGGCCTCGGGCCAGCCCCCCGCGTTCCGGGTCGATGGCGACATCGTCCCGGCGCCCGAGTTCGGCGTCCTGGAGAGCTCTCGCCTCGCCGACATGCTCTGGACGCTCGCCCCGGTGAAGAACCGGGAGGAGTTCGAGGAGCGCAACGACACCGACTTCGCCACCGCCACCTCGGAGGCCCGCTTCCGCGTCAACGTCTTCGCCGACCGTCACGGCATCGGGTCGGTGATGCGGCAGATCCCGTCGTCCATCCGCTCTGCCACGGACATGGGGATCCCCAAGGCCGTCCTCGATCTCTGCTTCCTCTCCAAGGGGCTCGTGCTGGTGACCGGACCCACCGGCTCCGGCAAGTCGACCACCCTCGCCGCCATGGTCGACCACGTGAACCGCAACCGGGACGATCACATCATCACCATCGAGGACCCGGTCGAGTTCGTGCACGAGAACAAGCGCTGCCTGGTGAACCAGCGCGAGGTGGGGACGCACACCCAGTCCTTCAAGGCGGCGCTGCGCGCGGCGCTCCGCGAGGACCCCGACGTGGTGCTGGTGGGCGAGCTGCGCGACCTCGAGACCATCGCCATCGCCATCGAGACGGCCGAGACCGGCCACCTGGTCTTCGGCACCCTCCACACCAACAGCGCCCCCTCCACCGTCGACCGGATCATCGACCAGTTCCCGAGCGACCGGCAGGCGCAGATTCGCACCATGCTCTCCGAGTCGCTGAAGGGCGTGGTCACCCAGGTCCTCTGCAAGAAGATCGGCGGGGGGCGCGTGGCAGCCATGGAGATCCTGCTCGTCTCGAGCAGCGTCGCGAACCTCATCCGCGAGGGGAAGACCTTCCAGATCCCTTCGGTGATGCAGACCGCCAAGGGCATCGGGATGACCACCCTGAACGACGCCCTGCTCGACCTCGTCAAGAAGGGGCTGGTCGAGCCGGCCGAGGCGCTCGGGAAGGCCGTGGCCAAGAACGAGCTCCGGCAGCTCTTCGAGCGCAACGACATCGCCGTTCCCGCTTGACGCTCCCGCCGTTCCGGCCGACGCTGGCCGCGCATGGCCCGCACCCGCGGCCCGTCCCGGCGGGCCGCCGCTCCAGCCGGAAGTTCCTCCCCGCTCCGGCGTGCCGCGCCCTGGCTCGCGCTCGGCGCCGTCCTCCTCGCCGCCGCGGCCGCCTACCGTCCGGCGCTCTCCGGGCCGTTCGTCCTCGACGACTGGGGAAGCATCGAGGCCAACACGGCCCTGCGTGCCCCCGGCGCGGTCCGCCTTCCCGGGCCGCTGGAGCTGCTCGGCCCGTCGCGTGCGCTCACCGAGGTGACCTTCGCCCTCGACCTGCGGAGTGCCGGGCTCGACCCGTTCCGCTTCCACCTGGTCGGGCTCCTCCTGCACCTCGCCGCGACGGTGGCGGCGTTCGTCTTCCTGGCCTCCCTCCTGCGCCGGACGGGCCACCCCCGCCCCGATGCGGTGGCGCTGGTCGTCGCCGGGCTCTTCGCCCTCCACCCGATCCAGGTGGAGTCGGTGGCCTACGCGGCGCAGCGATCCGAGGTCCTGGCCTCCCTCCTCTCCCTGGTCGCCCTCGCGCTCCTCGACCGGGCCGCCGCCGGCTGGCCGGGGTGGCGGGGGGCGGTCGCCTGGGCCGGCGGGGGCGTCACCTGGGTGGCGGCCATGGGGGCGAAGACCATCGCCATCACCGTTCCCGGTCTCTTCCTCCTCGACCAGGCCCTGCTGGCCCCCGCGGCCGAGCGGGGCCCCGGCCCGCTGCGCCGGCGCGGCGCGCGGGCCCTGCTCCTCGCCGCTCCGCTCCTGGCGGCGGCAGCCTGGAGCGCCTCCCGCCACTTCCAGCACTTCGAGGCGACCCCGGGGGGAGGCGCCGGCTTCGGGCGGACCGCGCTCGGCGCAGGGGAGTACCTCCTCACCCAGCTCCGGGTGCAGTGGCTCTACCTCCGCCTCCTCGCCTGGCCCGACGCGCTGGTCTTCGACCGGAGCTTCGTGCCCAGCACCGGCCCGGACGGGCAGGTGCTCGTCGCGGCGGCCGGGGTCGCGGCGCTCCTCGGGCTCGCCGCCTGGCTCTGGGTGCGCGCCGAGCGGGCCGATGCCCCCCGCCCGGTGGAGCGGCTCGTCGCCTTCGGGATCCTCTTCTGGTTCGTGGCGCTCTCGCCTACCTCGAGCTTCGTCCCGGTGGCCGACCTGGCCGTCGAGCACCGGGTCTACCTGGCGAGCCTCGGCCCCTTCCTCGTCGCCGTGGTGGGGACCGACGCGCTCCTCCGGCGGGCGCTTTCCTGGCCGCGCGCGCGGGTGGCCGGCGCGGCGCTGGCCTGCCTGGCGCTCGTCTCCCTGGGCATCGCCCTGGGCGCGCGGGCGCGCGTCTGGAGCTCGGCCGAGACCCTCTGGGAGGCTTCGGCCCGCGCCTCGCCGGGGAACACCCGGGCCTGGACCAACCTGGGGCTCGCGCTCGGGCGCAAGGGCGACCGGACCGGGGCCGAGGCCGCCTACCGGCGGGGCTGGGCGACCGCCCCCAACGGCGCCCGTGCCAGGAGCCTGGCCCGGAACCACGCCGCCCTCCTGCTCGACGCGGGGCGTGCCGGCGATGCGCTCGAGGTCGTCGACCGGGGGCTCGCGCTGGCGCCGGACGAGCCCTCCCTCCACGCCAACCGGGCCGCTGCGCTGGCGCAGCTCGGCCGTCCGGGCGAGGCGCTCGCCGAGGCCCGGATCGCCGCCGGTTCGGCCCCCTGGGACCCGCTCATGCGCAACGTCCTCGGCCAGGCGCTCACGATGAACGGCGACTGGACCGGCGCGCTCGCCGAGTTCCAGGGGGCCGAGACCCTCGATCCGGTGAACCCCATCTACGCCGTATCGGCGGGGGTCGCCCTCGGCGCCCTGGGGCGCCGCGACGAGGCCTGCGCCTCCTTCCGCCGGGCCGCCGCCCGCGCCGGCTCCCGTCCCCTCCCCCTCGATGGAGCCCGGCGTGCCGCCGCCCTGGGCTGCCCCCTCCAGGTCCCCTGATGCCCACCGACGCCCCGCTCGCCGCGCTCCTCCCCGCACCGGGCGCGCCGCCCCTCGACGACGCGGCGGTCCTCGATCGCTTCGTCTCCTGGACCTCCGCCTCGGGGCTCACGCTCTACCCGGCCCAGGAGGAGGCCATCCTCGAGCTGCTCGAGGGGCGGCACGTGGTGCTCGCCACCCCCACCGGATCGGGGAAGTCGATGGTGGCCAACTTCCTCCACTTCCAGTGCATGGCGCGCGGGGAGCGCTCCTTCTACACCTGCCCCATCAAGGCGCTCGTCAACGAGAAGTTCTTCGACCTGTGCCGCCTCTTCGGCCCGGAGAACGTGGGCATGATGACCGGGGACGGCGCGGTGAACCGCGACGCCCCCATCATCTGCTGCACCGCCGAGATCCTGATGAACGTGGCGCTCCGGGAGGCGAACCCGCGCGTCGATGCGGTGGTGATGGACGAGTTCCACTACTACGGCGACCGGGACCGGGGGGTGGCCTGGCAGGTCCCGCTCCTGCTCCTCGAGAAGGCCCGCTTCCTCCTCATGTCGGCCACCCTCGGCGACGTGACCATCGTCGCCGACGGGCTGCTCGCCCTCACCGGCCGGAAGATGGCGGAGGTTCGCAGCGACGATCGCCCCGTCCCGCTCGACTTCATCTGGCAGGAGACCCCGCTCCACGAGACCATCGAGGAGCTGGTCTCCGCCGGACGGGCCCCGGTCTACCTGGTCAACTTCACGCAGCGTGCTGCGGCCGAGCAGGCCCAGAATCTCATGTCCGCGAAGTTCTCCTCCCGGGAGGAGAAGGAGCGCATCAAGCAGGCGCTCGAGGGGTTCCGCTTCGACACCCCCTTCGGCAAGGATCTGGGACGCTACCTGCGGCACGGGGTGGGGCTGCACCACGCCGGGCTGCTGCCCAAGTACCGGCTCCTCGTCGAGAAGCTGGCGCAGCAGGGGATGCTCAAGGTGGTCTCGGGCACCGACACGCTGGGCATGGGGGTGAACATCCCCATCCGCACGGTGCTCTTCTCCCAGCTCTGCAAGTTCGACGGGGAGAAGACCGCCATCCTCGCCGCGCGCGACTTCCGGCAGATCTCCGGCCGGGCCGGGCGCAAGGGGTTCGACGACCGGGGCTACGTGGTGGCCCAGGCGCCCGAGCACGTCATCGAGAACAAGCGGATCGCCGAGAAGCAGGCGGCCGGGAAGAAGATCGAGAAGAAGAAGCCGCCGCAGAAGGGGTTCGTCCCCTGGGACCGCCTCACCTTCGATCGGCTCCAGGCGAAGGCGCCCGAGCCGCTGGAGAGCCGCTTCGAGGTGACCTTCGGCCTGCTCCTCAACCTCCTGCAGGGCGAGACCGGCCGGCGCGGGGGCGGCTACGGGAGGCTCGTCGAGCTGGTGGGGCGCTCCCACGGCAACGACTACACCCGGGCCCGGCACCGCCGGATCGGGGCCCAGCGCTTCCGCACGCTTCGGTCGGCCGGGCTCATCGAGCTGCACGGCGTGGAGGGTTACCGGGGGCGCCACGTCCGGCCGGCGCGGGGGCTGCAGCACGACTTCTCCCTCTTCCACACCCTCTCGCTCTACCTGCTCGACAGCCTGCCGCGCATCGATCCGCAGCGGGAGACCTACGCCCTCGACGTGCTCACCCAGGTCGAGTCGATCCTGGAGGACCCGGACGTCGTGCTCTGGAAGCAGCTCGACCGGGCCCGCGGCGAGGCGGTGGCCCGCATGAAGGCGGAGGGCAAGGAGTACGACGAACGGATGGCCGAGCTCGAGCACGTGGAATACCCGAAGCCCAACGCCGAGTTCGTCTACGCCACCTTCAACGCCTTCGCGGCCATCCACCCCTGGGTGGGGAAGGAGAACATCCGGCCGAAGTCGGTGGCCCGGGAGATGGTCGAGCGGGCCATGTCCTTCAACGACTACGTCCGGGAGTACGAGCTGCAGCGGAGCGAGGGGGTGCTGCTCCGCTACCTGTCGGAGGCCTACAAGACGCTGGTGCAGTCGGTCCCCGAGGCCTACCGCGACGAGACGATGGAG
Source organism: uncultured Anaeromyxobacter sp. (assembly GCA_903904005.1). Taxonomy (GTDB): domain Bacteria; phylum Myxococcota; class Myxococcia; order Myxococcales; family Anaeromyxobacteraceae; genus CAIOAK01. The sequence goes on along the minus strand of CAIVAR010000166.1, from coordinate 6,200 downwards.
GACGTGCTCGCCTTCCTGCGGACCACGGTGCGCGGGGTCGACTCGAGCCTCCTCGACGAGTGGGAGCGGATGCGGTCCGGACAGGCGGCGCCGCTGCCGGCCGCGGCGGCGGGCCCGGGGTCGGCTCCGGCTGCCCCGGCCTTCGCGCTCGATCCGGCCACCAACCCCCGCGGGTTCACGTCCCGCGTCCGGGCCGATCTTCACCGTCTCCTCGGCGCCCTGTCGCGCCGCTCCTACGAGGAGGCGGCCACCCTGGTCTGCCAGATCCCCGGCGCGGAGTGGACGCCGCGGCGGCTCGAGGAGGCCATGGCCCCCTACTGGGCCGAGCACTCGCGCATCGACGTCACGCCGCGCGCACGCCGCCCCGACAACACCTTCCTCTCCGAGACCTCGCCCCGCCACTGGACCGCGACCCAGCGGATCGCCGACGAGGCCGGCGAGGTGGACTGGATGCTCGAGTGCGTCGTCGACCTCGATCCCCCCCCGGATCCCGACGGGCCGCTCGTCGCGCTGGTCCGGATCGCGACCTGAGCCAAGGCTACGCGAAGTACAGGGCCAGCGCCCCGACCCCCGCCACCCCGGCCCCGAGCGCGAGCAGGTAGAGCAGCCCCGCCACCGCGGCCTTCGGAAGCGTCCACCGCCACGGTTGCCCGTAGACCCGCCGGAGGGCGAGCAGGAAGTAGGCGACGAGCCAGAGGTAGAGCAGCGGCGAGAGGATCTCACCCGGCCGCGCCCAGGGGAGCAGGCGGAGCAGGAGCAGGGCGGTGAAGGTCGTGAAGGCGAAGGCGTGGAGGTGCAGGGCGAGCACCACGTGCTCGGAGAACCAGCGGCGGCGCCAGAGGAGCGCCAGGACGAGCACCGCGGCCGGGACGAGGAAGAACATGACGCGCGGGACCCACTCCCGGAAGGCGGTGTTGATCCGGGTGAGGAACTCCTGGCGCGGCATCTTCTCGAGGGTCTTCCAGCGCTCGTCGACGGTCCGGCCCAGCCAGCCCTGGCCGCGGAGCCGCTCGTGCTGCGCCTCGGTCCCGGTGGGGATCGGTGGGGAGTCCGGGCCCTGGGCGTCGGTCTGGACCTCCAGCGCGGCGCCCTCCCCGGGAGGCTCGCCGAGTCGGAGGGTCGGCCCGACGTCGCTGGCGATGCCGGTGGCGAGGAAGAAGACGAAGCTCGTGAGCAGGTAGAGGCGCAGCGGGGAGCTGAATCGGGCGCGGCGACCCCGGGTCCACTCCACCGAGAGGAACCCGGGGCGGAAGAGGAAGGGCACGACGGTGCGGGCCACCCGGGAGTCGAGGGAGAGCCCGTCCTCCACCGCGTCGAGCGCCAGGTCGCGGGCCGGGATGCGCATGTCCACGTTGCGCTGGCCGCAGCTCGCGCAGAAGTCTTCGACCTGCGTGGACCCGCAGTTCAGGCAGGCCGTGGGGCGTGGACGTGGCTCGCGGACGGTGCTCACGGATCCTCCGGGCCGGCTCCCGTGGCCCGGCCCGCAACGGTTATCACGCCTCCAACCGGCCGGCTCGCCCCTCGGACGGCCCCCGGGGTGCTTGACACCCTCCCGGGGCCGGCTCATGTGTACCCGCATGTTCTCCGCAACGCAGCCCGCCCAGGGGCGCCGCTGGCCCCGCGGCCAGCGGTTCACGCTCTCGCCCGCTGGCGTCGATGCCGAGGCCGGCTACCGCGACGCCGTGATGGGCGTCCGCTCCCTGGGGCGCGACGCGCTGGCCCAGGCCGAGCGCCGGTGGGCCGAGCCGCTCGGCCTCTCCCCCGCCGACGGCATCGTCATGGCGGAGATCCGGCCGGGTCGCCGCTCGCTCGCCGACCTGGCCCGGGCCCTCGATGCCTGCGGAACCCCGGCCACCCAGATCCGGGAGTCGGTCGACCGGCTGGTGGAGAAGGGGCTCGTGGAAGCGCTGCCGCTTCCCGGGGCCCCCGGCGGGCCGGCCTGACGGCGGCCTGACGGCGCCCCGTTGGCGCCCCCATTCACTCCAGGTCGCGCCGGTCGGTCTTCCGCTCGGCGTTCCGGCGCTTCTCGGCGAGCCTTCGTTCCTTGGCGCCGCGCGTGGGCTTCGTGGCGACCCTCCTGCGCGGGACGTGGGAGAGCACCTGCAGCCGCTCCCGCAGGCGGGTGAGCGCAGCGGAGCGGTTCTGCGCCTGGCTGCGCCGCTCGGTGGCGGTGACGGTGACGCCGGTGGGGCGGTGGACGAGCCGGACCCCGCTCTCGGTCTTGTTCCGGTGCTGCCCTCCCGGACCGGAGGCGATGAAGAACTCCTCGTCGCACTCGGCGGAGAGCGCGGCGGCCGGGAGCGCGAGGGAGCGGCGGGCGGCGGCGCGGAGGGCGGGGGAGACGTCCATGGCTTCAGCGCGGGGGGTTGGTGTGGTCGGAGACGATCCGGCCGTCGACGAGCTCGATGATCCGGTCGGTGCGCTCGGCGAGCCGCCGGTCGTGGGTGACCAGGAGGAAGGTCACCTGCTCGTCCCGGTTCACCTCGCGCAGCAGCGCGAAGACCTCGTCGGCCGTCTGGGTGTCCAGGTTGCCGGTGGGCTCGTCGGCCAGGACGATCTTGGGCCCCATGGCCAGCGACCGGGCGATGGCCACCCGCTGCGCCTGGCCGCCGGAGAGCGTCGTGGCCCGGGCGTCGGCGCGGGCGGAGAGCCCGACCCGGTCGAGCAGGGCCCGGGCAGCGTCCCGCATCGGCGCCTCGACCCGTCCCTTGCCGGCGGCCATGGGGATCATGACGTTCTCGAGCGCGGTGAACTCGGGCAGCAGGTGGTGGAACTGGAAGACGAAGCCGAGGGTGCTTCCCCGGTAGCGGGTCAGTCCGTCGTCGTCGAGCACGCCGGTGTCCTGGCCGTCGAGGAGGATGCGCCCGCCGGTGGGCCGGTCGAGGAGCCCCATGATGTGGAGCAGCGTGCTCTTGCCGGAGCCCGACGGCCCCATGAGCGCGGCGAACTCCCCGCGCCGGAGCGAGAGATCGACCCCCCGGAGCACCCGGGTGCGCGCCTCCCCTGCCCCGAAGTCGCGGGTGATCCCCTCGAGCCGGAGGACGTCGCCGCCCGCCTCAGCCATAGCGGATCACCTCGGCCGGCTCGAGGCGCGCAGCCCGCGAGGCCGGGAACCAGGCGGCGAGCGTCCCGGTGACGATGGCCACCGCCGCGGCGCCCAGGTAGAGCCCAGGCGTCAGGTCGACGGGGAAGAGCGGCTCGCCGGTGGGCGCCCGGGCCAGCCCGGCGAAGGCGATCGCCATGGCCGAGCCGACGCCCGCCCCCAGCACCGACCCGGCGGCCCCCACCAGCGCCCCCTCGAGCAGGAAGATGCGCTGCACCATCCCTGTGGAGGTCCCGGTGGCCTTGAGGATGCCGATCTCGCGCGACTTCTGGATGACCGACACGCCGAGGACGCTGGCGATCCCGAGCGCAACCGCGAGCACCACGAGCCCCTGGATCATCCAGCTCGAGGCCGACTGGGAGCGCAGCCCGATGAGGAGCTGCTGGTTCAGCTCCATCCAGCTGTCGGCGGCGAGCCCGTGGCGCCGGGAGATCTCCCGCGCCACCCGCTCGGCGTCGAAGATCTCCGCGACCTTCACCTCGATGGTGGTGACCCCCCCGGGCACGTCGAGCAGGGTCTGGGCGGAGCGCAGCGGGACGAAGACCCACCGTGCGTTCACCTCCTTGTTGCCGAGGTCGAAGATGCCGGCGATGGTGAAGACGTCGCCCCGCCCCTCCGGCGTGGCGAGCCGCACCTTGTCCCCCACCACCACGCCCAGGTCGGACGCCAGGACGCTCCCGATGATGGCCTCCGCACCCTCGAGCGCGAAGCGTCCGGAACGCATCCGCGGGACGATGTCGATGACGCGGGAGAAGCTCTCCGGCTCGATGCCGCGCAGGGTCACCGCCTTGGTGGCCGGACCGCGGGTCGCGAAGGCCGCCCCGGCCGCGGTCGGCGTGGCGGCGACCACCCCCGGGATGGCCGGGAGGACCGCCAGGACCCGCTGCCACTGTTCGATCGAGCGGATCCGGTCCGGGACCTTCTCGACGTGGTCGGCCGGCCGGTCCGGGCCGGGGAGCGGCCGGGCCACCCGCTCGGGCGCCTTCACGAGGACGTGGGCCTGCGCCGAGAGGGTCTGGCCCACGAGCGAGCGCTGCAGGCCGCTGATGAGGGCGGTGAGGAAGATGAGCACCGCCACGCCGACGGTGGTGCCGCCGAGCACGAGCGCGGTCTGGGCCTTCCCCTCGCGAAGGTACCGGATGGCGATGAACCACTCGAAGCGCATGGGCTAAGGCCCCTGGCGGACCGGCTCCGCGCGAACCCGCTTCCCCGCGACCACGGCCGCCGCGGGCGACACCACCGCCTCTCCGGCCTCGAGCCCGGAGAGCACCTGGACGAGCCCGTCGCCGCGCAATCCGGCCTTCACCGCCTGGCGCACCGTCCCCCCGCCCCGGACGACGAGCACCCAGGGGTCGGTGGTGGGGTCGCGCACCGCGCCGGCGGGCAGGACGAGCGCCTGCGGGTCGCGCCCGGTCTCGACGTTGACCGAGACGGTCATGTCCGGGCGGAGGAAGGGGGGCGGCGCGTCGACGTCGAGCTTCACCTCGACGGTGCCGCGCGCCAGGTCGACGGCCGGGGCGATGTAGGCCACCCGAGCCGGGAAGATCCGGGATGGGAAGGCGTCGGCGGAGGCGGTGGCCGGCTGGCCGAGCCGCAGCAGCGCCAGGTTCTTCTCGTCGGGCTGGACCGAGAGCTGGGTCGCGCCGTCGCGGGCCACGACGAGCAGCTCCTTGCCGGGCTGCACCACGTCGCCCGGCTCCACGTCCCGCTCGGTGACCACGCCGGCGGAGGGGGACCGGATGGAGAGGTTGTCGAGCCGGGCCGCGGCCGCCTGCTCGGCGCCCCGGGCCTGCTCGAGCGCGGCGCGCGCCAGGTGGCGGTCGGCGCCGGTGGCGGCGGCGCTGGCCTGGATCCGGGCGGAGGCGAGCTGGCTGGCGGCGAGGTCGCGCGCTTGCTGGGTGTCGTCGAGGTCCGACCGGCTCACCGACCCGGCCTCGGCGAGCGTCCGGTTGCGGGCGAGCTTCACCTCGGCCTGGGCCAGCCGGTACTCGGCCTGCCGGACCGCCTCGGCGGTGACCTGGACCGAGACCACGTCCACCTGCTCGAGCCGAGCGGCCGCCTGGGCCACGGCCGACCGGGCCTGGGCGAGGGCCGCCTGGGCCTCGGCGTCGTCGAGTTGCACGAGGAGGTCCCCCGGCTTCACCGGGTTTCCCTTGTCGAAGGGGACCCGGGTGACGCGCCCCACCACCACGCTCCCCACCTGGATGCGGGCCGGCGCCAGCACCCGCCCGCTCGCCACCACCCGCTGGACGAGGTCGCGCCGCTCGACCACCCAGGCCGGCACCTTCGGCCCGAGGAAGGCGCGCAGGGCGAGCGCCGCGAGGAGCACCACCGCCGCCCCGCCGAGGATGCGCCAGCGCCAGCGTCGCAGGGTGGGGAAAGGCATGAACCCCGGAGTATACGGTCGGTCCGATCCCCACCGCGACGGGAATCGGGCCCGCCTGCCGCCCCTTTCTGCCTGCCCGGGGTGCCCCGCCCCGCTAGACTCTCCCGACTTCCAACCCGAGGTGCAGATGGATCGATCGATGTGGGCGCTCGTCTACGACCGGAAGAAGGATCCGTGGAGCACCACCCGGGGGCTCCGCAAGGAGCAGGTGGCGCGCCCTACCCTCGACGTCGGCAAGGACTACCGGGACGCCGGGATGGTGATCGTGAAGCCGCGCTTCGCCGGCTTCTGCGGCTCCGACCGCGGCATCTGGTTCCGGCGGGCCTTCGGCGACATGATCCAGTCGACGCTGGCGGCCGAGGGGAAGGACGCCCGGGTCATCGGCCACGAGCTGCTCGGCGAGGTGGCCGAGGCCGGACCCGAGGCCACCCGCGACTTCGGCCTGCGCCCCGGGGACGTGGTCTCCACGGAGAGCCACATCATCTGCAACACCTGTTACCAGTGCCGCATCGGCGACAACCACGTCTGCGCCACCGACCGCATCATCGGCATCAGCGTGGACGGCTGCTTCGCCGAGTACGTGAAGCTGCCCGCCCAGGCCCTCTGGCCAACCGACGTCTCCAAGATCAGGCCCGAGGTGGCGGCGCTCCAGGAGCCCTTCGGCAACGCCGTGCACGCCTGCACCAAGGTGAACCTGCGCGGCAAGTCGGT
>CAIVAR010000165.1 GCA_903904005.1 uncultured Anaeromyxobacter sp. | reverse complement strand
TCGGCGCCCGCAGGGTCAAGGGCATCCCCCGATCGAGGTGGGTCCGATCCCGTCCAACCGGTTGGACGATGGCCGGCGCCGCCTCCAGCGGTGCCAGGAGCGGGATCTCGGTGACGACCGTCCTTCTCGGCACCACCGCCGCGGGAAGGATCTCCGCCACCAGTTGCTTCGCCTCCTGGCGGGAGCAGCCGAAGAACCTGGGCAGCACCTCGGCCCGGTTCTCCTCGGTCATCACCTTGGAGAGCTCGCTCACGACCGTGATGCAGAGCTTTCCATCCCGAATCGGCCCCTCCACCTCGGGGAAGCGCCGGACCAGGCGGGCGCCCACCTGCCGGTAGTACGCCGATCCCCGGGACAGGCCGACCTCCCGGTGGAGGAAGACGAAAAGGCTCGAGAAGCCGAGTTGCCGGTACACGGCCTGGGCGTCGAACTCGCCGACGGCGAGGAGGAGATCGGCGAGCGCGGACTGCTCGTGGCGGGCGAGATCGGCGATGCGGAGGGACCATTCGCGTGCGTTCATGGATCCACCCTCTCACGAGAATTCGCGCCCTCGCCAGACGCACGGAATCGCTCTCCCGTGCGATTTTCCGTCGAGAGATCTCGAACCCCGCCAGCGCCGCCGGTCGCCGTTCCTGCGCGAGATGCGGCAACGTGAGAGCCCCTCCTGCGCCCGGTCGCGCGCTGGAAGGGAATTCGCTGGAAGTGCCGTCAATGCAGCGTTTGCTTACGCCCCATCTGTCCACGAGGTCCGCGGACCGGACGCCAGAAACCTGTCGCGCGGACCTTCGGTCCCCGCGACTACATGGTCCCCGCGACTACATGGTCCCCGCGACTACATGGTCCCGCCCGACACGTCGCGGAGCTTCCGCACCGCGAAGACGCCGCAGCGCTCCTGGCACGACGGGCAGACGACGAAGGTCATCTCCTTCACCACGAGCACGTCCTCGTGCGTGGCGGCCGGGGCGAGCACCGCACCGCAGTCGGGGCAGTCCAGGCTGTCCACCGGACCGGGACGCCCGAGCACGAGCGAGCGCCGCCGCTCCGGCGGGCACCGGCGGCACTCGATCCCGTAGAGGAACCCGGTCTCGTGGATGGGCGGGGCGGCGTCGACGTCGGCCCCGCAGTACTGGCACTCGTCGGTCACGCCCGAAGACTACTTCTTCCCGAGCGACGCGAGGTAGGCGGCCACCGCGGTGGCGTCCTCCTTGCTCATCCGGTACGGGGGCATGGGCGGTTCGGGCGGCTCCCCCTTCTGGTCCTTGCCGGTGGTCAGCAGCGTCACCACCTGCGCCTCGGTCCAGCCCGGCAGCCCGGCCAGCGGCGGGGCCACCTCGGCCCACGCCGGCATCGGGGCGGTGTTCTTGAACCCGAGCGGGGCACCCTGGAGCCAGCGCTCCCGAACGAACTCTCCCTTCCCGTCCCGCGGCGAGTGACAGTCGGTGCACATCGCCACCTGCTCCACCAGGTACTTGCCCCGCGCGACCACCCGCGAGGCTTCCGGCTTCCCGGCTGCGGCGGCGAGCGTGGCGACCGACACCATGGCGACCGATCCCGCGGCGAGCGCCGCGACGAGCATCCTCTTCCCGTTCATTGGATTCCCCCCTCCAGCGACATATCTAACCGGAAAGTGACTCGACGAGCATCCGTCGCGCAGCATGCAGGCGCGACCAGACGGTGCCCTCGGGGATCCCCAGGATGTCGGCGATCTCCCGGTGGGAGAGCCCCTCGATGGCGAAGAGGGAGAGCACGGCGCGGGGCTCGGCGGGGAGGCGTGCCATGGCCGCCCCCACGCGCCGGAACTCGTCCCGGTTCACCATCTCCCCCTCCCCGCCCCCTCCGGCCCCCTCGTCGACCGGGGCCCCTTCCTGCCGGCGGGCGCGGGCCCGGAACGAGGCCCGCAAGGCGATCCGGTAGACCCAGGTGGTGAGCCGGGAGGCGCCGCGGAACTCCGGCAGCCCCTTGTGGACCGCCACGAAGACCTCCTGGACGGCGTCCTCGGCGTCGGCGCGGCGACCGGTGAGGTGCATGCACAGGGAGTGAAGTGGCTCCCGGAGCTTCCGGAAGAGCCGGTCGGAGGCGTCGCGGCGCGCGGCGCCACCGGCCCTGACCCCGGCCAGGATCTCCGCCTCCTCGGCGGAGGAGAGCTCTGGGGGACCCGCGGCCACGCTAGCGGACCGCCTCCCCGACGATGCCCAGGTCGCGGGCCTCACGCTCGGCGCGGGGGAGCTTCACGCGCCGCAGGTAGAGCCAGGCCGCCGCCATGGGGAGGGCGAGCCCGCCGAAGTACACCGCCGGATCGAACGTGACGGCCGTCCCGGTGAGCGCCCGGTAGAGGAGGAAGGCGACGATGGCCGCCGTGGCCCACTGCATCCGCCTCGCCCATTGGAGGTTCGCCTGCACGAGGATCCGGTAGGTGTCGAACATCTCCTGGCGGTCGGCCAGCGCCACCAGGCGCCTTGCCGAGTAGGCGGCCACGAACGCGACGAGCACCACCACGACGACCATCGCCGGGAGGGTTCGCATCATGCGATCGGCCCGCATCGCCGGTGGGGTCGAGAGCCAGACCATGCCGGCCACCCAGGCCGCGGTCACCACCGCCCCGACCAGCATCCGCAGCGAGGCGTACACCCCTCCCCGGATTCCCCGCTCCACCCGGGCCCAGTCGACCTGCGCGATCGCTTCCCTCGCCTCTCCCGCCATGACCGCCTCCGCACTGCGGGCCGACGCCTGGTAGGCCCGGCACCGCGCGCAACCGGCGAGGTGCGCGTCGAGCGCCGTCGCCTCGGCACCCCCGAGTGCGCCGTGCAGTCGCCTCTCGATGGCGATCTCGAATCCTTCACACCCGTCCATCGTCACCTCGCCTCCGATCCCATGGTGCCGGGGGCAGGGAGATCCTTCACCGGATGCCCCGGAAGGGGCGTCGGCTCCAGGAATCCGCGGATGGCCAGACGGGCCTCCTCGCGGGTCGCCGTCCAGAGGTAGGCCGGGCCGGACAGGTAAGCGGCGAGCCCGTGGTCCCCGTCCACCGGGCAGCCGGCCCGCGCCTGGACGGCGTAGGCCTCGGCCTCCCAGCGCAGGCGCCAACGGGGCGAAGTCGCATAGCTCCACCAGAACCAGAGGGGCGAGGCCGCCTGCTGCCGGGCGTGGACCTGCTCGTGGCCGATCGAGTGCGCGGTCTGCTGGGAGGGGCGCAGGAAGACGTGTCGCCCCACGGTGAATCCCGCGGCGGGCACCCACTCCGGGAGGTCGTGGAGGGAGTACCCCGGCTCCGCCACCGTCGCAGCGCCCCCGCCACCGGCGGGCGGGGAGCAGGCCGCCAGGATGGCGCAGGCCAGGACGGCGAAGCCCAAGAGCGGGGCGGGGGTGCCGGAGGGTCTCACCGCGGACAGTCTAGACCCGAACGTCCCGGCGTGCGGTCTGGGCGTCCGGAAACCGCCTCGCCCACGGATGAACTCACCTGCGCGACCCGGCCAGGCCACGCCCCCTCTCGACCCGCCACGCGAGGAAGGCGCCCACCAGCGCGCTCAGCACCGCGACGGCGTACCCGGCCGCGAGGAGCGGGGGGAACCAGGAGGGTTCGTAGGCGAAGACCACCCGGTGGACGCCGGAGGGGACCCGGACACCTCGAAAGACATAATTCACACGGAGTAAAGGGCTCGGGATGCCATCGACTGTGACCTGCCAGCCGGGCGCGAACCGCTCGGTGCTGGCCAGCACCGAGCCGGTTCCGTCCGGCACCACCACGGTCATCGCGACCCGACCGTCCTCGTAGGAGTCGAGCCTCGTTCTCCCGAAAGATCCCGGCACTACGAAGGCGCCCGGAGGGATCGGTTCGCCGGCACCCGACACGAAGACGGGCACCGGATCATCGGCACCGGCCTGCGCCAGCGCGGCCATGCCGGCACCTTTCGGAGGCTCCGGCGCCTCCACGGGCGACAGCCAGTACCGGTGTGCGACCAGCACGGATCGGAATCGGCTCGGCGCCAGCACCGAGTTGTACGTCGATGACAGGCTCACAAACCCGGGTCTTCGCGGGTTCGTGTGGGTGATTTTGGCAGGTATTGAAGCAGGAAGGGGCGTAGCGGCGGCGGTTTCGTGAACTTCTGCCGTGCTTGAAAGTGGTGGCGGTGCTGGGGCAGGCTGCTGAGGTGAAGGCGCCCAGGT
>CAIVAR010000164.1 GCA_903904005.1 uncultured Anaeromyxobacter sp. | reverse complement strand
GCCCCTTGTCGGGCCCGAAGAACCCCGTGTCCTGGGCACTCGCCGTCGTCCCGGTGGCCAGCAGGAGCAGCGCGGCGCACAGCCGTACCGGGATGGGGCCCCTCGCGAAGTCCACGCCGAGGTTCGTGTCCCCTACAGGTAGACGCGCATGAAGAGCACCGCCTCGAGCCCCGTTCCGAACTTGCTGCGGTTCATTCGCTGACCCTGTTGCTGCGCTGCGCCGTCTCGAGCCGCTTCACGTCGGCCGGCGAGAGCTGCGGCCGGTCGATGGAGAGCGTGATCTTCCCGATCTTCCCGGTGAACGCGAACGGCACCTGGTAGTCACGGTCATCGACCGGCGTTCCGGTGTCCGACCCGACGTCGAGGTTCTCGTCCCACTGCAGGATGAACGGGAGGGTCCTCTCCATCTTCTGCGTCGCCACCACCTTCCCGTCCACCTTCAGGACACCCGTTCCGCTTCGCCCGATGCCGCTCATGTCGTCGAAGGCCAGCGTGGCCATGCCGAGCCCGTCATACTTGAAGTCGAACTCGAGCACGTGCTTGCCCGGCGTGAGCGCCTCCGGCCCCTCCCACCTGATCCGCTCCAGGTCGACGAGGTTCCAGGTGAAGACCGGCTTCCCCTTGAGCAGGTAGAAGCCGTAGCCGCCGAAGCGGCCACCCTGGGTGATGAGCACGCCCTCCCCGCCTCCCTGCGGGACCTCGACCTCGGCCTTGAAGGCGTAGGAGGCGTTGAGCAGGCTCGGCGCGTCGCCGTTGGGCGTGCCGATGAGGGGGCGGGTCCAGGTGAAGACGTTGCGCCCCGCGGTGATGCTCGGGCGCGGCGTGATGATCCGGGTCGCCACCGTCGCGTCGAGCGGCATCACGCTGTACTTCTTCGCCTCCCGCCAGAAGATCGCCTCCATCTCCTTCACCTTCCCTGGATTTTTCGCGGCGAGGTCCTCGGACTGGGTCCAGTCGTTCCGGAGGTCGTAGAGCTCCCAGGGATACTTGTCGGGGGTGGCGCCGACGCCACCGAGCACGTCCCAGGGCGGGCGCATCACCTTGGTGCTGGCGATCCAGCCATCGTGGTAGATGGCGTGGTCGCCGAACATCTCGAAGTACTGGGTCTTGTGGGTCGAGGGGGCCTTGGCGTTCTTCGCGTCGAATGTGTAGGCCATGCTGACGCCCTCGATCGGGCTCTGCTTGATGCCGTCCACCACGTCCGGCTGCCGAACCTTGGCCGCCTCCAGGATGGTGGGCACGATGTCGATGACGTGGTGGAACTGCTCGCGGATGCCGCCGCGGTCCTTGATCACGGCCGGCCAGGAGATGGCCATCCCCTGCCGGATCCCGCCGAAGTGGGAGGCCACCTGCTTGGTCCAGGAGAACGGCGCGTCGAAGGCCCAGGACCAGGGAACGGCCATGTGGTTGTAGGTCCGGTCCGAGCCCCAGGCGTCGTAGAAGTACTTGAGCTGGGCCTCCACGGGGACGACGACCCCGTTGAACATCGCGACCTCGTTGGGCGTGCCGACGAGCGTTCCCTCGGCCGACGAGCCGTTGTCGCCGCTGATGTAGACGATGAGTGTGTCGTCGAGCTTGCCCATGTCCTCCACCGCCTGGATGACCCGGCCAATTTCGTGGTCGGTGTACATCAGATACGCGGCGTACACGTCGACCTGGCGCAGGAACATCTTCTTCTCGTCGGCGGAGAGCTGCTCCCACTCCTTCAATAGATCTTTCGGCCAGGGGGTGAGCTTGGCGTTCTGGGGGATGACGCCGAGCTTCTTCTGGTTCGCGAAGATCCGCTCGCGCAGCTCGTTCCAGCCCTTGTCGAAGAGCTTCAGCTCGGTGGCCTTCTTGATCCACTCGGGCGTGGGGTGGTGCGGCGCGTGGGTTCCACCCGGAGCGTAGTAGACGAGGAAGGGCTGGTCCGGCGTCAGCGTGTTCACCTGGTTCATGTACGAGATGGCCTCGTCGGCCATCGCGGTGGTCAGGTTGAAACCGGGGTTGCCCTGGAACGGGTAGATGTAGGTGGTGTTGCGGGCCAGGTTGGCGGGCTGCCACTGGTTCGTGTCGCCGCCCATGAAGCCGTAGAAGTACTCGAAGCCCATCCCGGTGGGCCACTGATCGAACGGGCCGATGGCCGAGGCCTGGAAGGCGGGCGTGTTGTGGTTCTTGCCGAACCAGGAGGTCCGGTAGCCGTTGTCCTTCAGGATCTTGCCGAGGGTCGCCTTGTCCTTCGTGATGAAGCTGTCGTAGCCCGGGTAGCCGGTGGCCTGCTCGGAGATGACGCCGAACCCGGCCGAGTGGTGGTTGCGGCCGGTGATGAGGGCGGCGCGCGTCGGCGAGCAGAGCGCGGTGGAGTGGAAGTTCGTGTACCGCAGGCCGTTCTGGGCGATGCGGTCGAGCGAGGGCGTGGGGATGACGCCTCCGAACGTGGAGGGCGCCCCGTAGCCGACGTCGTCGGTGATGATGAGGAGCACGTTGGGCGCGCCCTTCGGCGGGGCGACGCGGGCGGGCCAGAAGGGCTTCGAGCCCTTCGTGGTCCGCTCGATCTTGCCACCGAACTTCTGGGGCGGCGGCGGCAGCTGCCGACCGTCGATGGTCGTCGTCGCCGACGGAGAACCCGGGGTCCCGGTCGTCCCCTGTGCCAGGGCCTCGCGCCCCGGAGCGAGTAGGAAAGCCACCACCGACAGGATGCCGGCCGTGCGGCCGATGACCGTGCCGGGCAGGTTGCGACGGACGCTCATGAAGTCCCCCGTTCGACGTGATGATTCGACTTCGTCGGAGTCGCCTTTATGAAGGCGGTACCGGGTCGTTCAATGCGTTTTGTGCATCCGTTGCCACTTTCGGAGCAATCGCTTACGCCCCTCCAGGGGGCGTGAACGCCTCGCGCGCGCCCGTTAGGCAGGGCCCGGTGCCTCCCGTGCCCGCCCATTCCCAGGCAACGACCATGCCCGCCGGCGCGTGGGGCAGGGTCGCGCTCGACGACTTCGACGCGGTTGCCGCGATCAACACGGTATTCACCGAGCGTTACACCCAGATCGGCCGGGGCCGGGCGGAGGTCCGGGCGGCGCTGGCCACCACCACGCGGATGCAGGTCGTTCACGTGTCCCGTTCGCCCGGGGTTCGCATCCAGGGGGCGTCGATGGCGGGCACGAGCCTCCTCGCCATCCCCATCGAGAGCCCCGCGCTCCATCTTCAGGGCGTGCCGTGGGCCCCCGGAACGCTCGCGTACGTTCCGCCCGCCCACGATTACGAGATCTTGAGCGCCGCTCCGCACCGGGTCCTCGCCGTCGCGGTCGACCCTGCGCGTCTCGATGCCGTGGCCCGCGCGCGATGGGGCACCCCCATGCCGAGGACGTTCTCTGGCCCCTGCTTCCGTTCGAAGGACTCCGCGGCCGTGATGCGGACCGCGCGCACCTGGGCCCGCTGGCTCGTCGCGGGGATGCGGGACCCGGGGATGCTGCTCGACCCCGCGGCGGCGGAGCGGATGGAGGAGAAGGTGCTCGGCGCCTTCCTCGACGCGGTGGAGCCGGAACCCGGGCACGGGCCCGTGACGCCGCGGCGGGCACTGGCCCGTCGCGCCGAGGCGTTCATCCGCGCGTCGCTCGGCGAGCCCACCCGGATCGACGACATCTGCTCCGCGGTCAACGCTTCCGCCCGCGCGCTCCACAATGCCTTCAAGCAGGTCTACGGGATCCCGCCCAAGACCTACCAGAAGGCGCTGCGGCTCGCGTCCGTGCGTCGGGAGTTGCTCTCGGGTCGCCCGGGAACGACGGTCTCGGCCACCGCGGTGAAGTGGGGCTTCTTCCAGTTCGGCTACTTCGCCATGGACTACCGCCGCATGTTCGGCGAGGGGCCGCGCGACACGCTGCGCCGGGCGCGCCCGGGACGGCGAGCGCCGCAGGTGATGGTCCCCGCCACCCTCGCCCGGTAGCACGGGTACTGGCGCGCCGACCTTGCGGCGAAGTAACCTCGCCTTTCACCGGATCGAGGTGCCACCGGGATGCGAACGCGAGGAACGCTGGGAACTCTGTGGTGGGCACCGCTGGCCGCGGTGCTGGGCGGGATCGCCACCCCCGCCCTGGCCGTGGATGCCGGGAAGGGCGGCACGGCCACGGTCTCCGCCATCGCCGACACGCAGGCCCGGGCCCTCCAGCAGGGGAAGATCCACGCGGGAAGCCTGGACTGGACGTGCAGCGGCACCCGCTGCAAGACCACGGCCCAGGCGGCGGCGCTTGCCGGTCCCGTCGTGGCCTGCCAGGCGCTGGCACGAGAGATCGGAAGGATCCGCAGCTTCAAGGTCGGCGCCCGTACCCTGATCGGCTCGGAGCTGAAACTCTGCAACGACCTGAGGCCCACGGCAGCCGCCGCGAGTCCGCCGCCCCCCGCCCCGGCATCGGGCCCCGTCGAGTTCCGCACCGCAACCGTCCGCTACGTCGGGCACGGCCCCGTCGAGTTCACCACCGCCCCCGTCCGCTACGTCGGGCACGGCCCCGTCGAGTTCACCACCGCAACCGTCCGCTACGTCGGGCACGGCCCCGTCGAGTTCACCACCGCAACCGTCCGCTACGTCGGGAGATCATCGCCATGAAGCTCCGACCCTCGCTGCTCCTCGCCGGCCTGCTCGCGCTTCCGGCCTCCCTTGCGGGCGCCGTTCCCCCCGCCGCCCCCGAGATGTACATCAACGTCCCCTACGAGATGACCGGGATTCCCCTGGCCGCCAAGAAGGTACTGATGTCCTGCCGCGTCGGGGTGGGCCCCGTCTCGGGCGAGGTGATCTGGAACAATGAACACGCCATCGGCGGCGGAGGCCGGTCCATCGATCTTCCCACCGCGCCTGGCACGCGCAGCCTGCGCGGGGTGGCGCGCATCATCGTCCATGCGGATCCGGGGCGGAAACTGAGCGATGCGACCCACTACACTTGCCGCCTCCAGAACGTCGCGGGTCAGCCCGAGATGAAGGGGGAGAGCACCGTGACCGGAGCCATCCCCCGGACGTAGGTCCCTCCCCCGTCACGTCACCGGGGGCGCCACCGGGAGTTCCATCCGGAACTGCGATCCCCCTCCGACCTCGCTCTGCACGGTCAACGTCCCGCCGTGCGCGGTGGCGATGGCGTGGCAGATGGAGAGGCCGAGGCCGGTCCCCCTGCCCTCCCCGACCGGGCGCGTCGTGAAGAACGGGTCGAAGACCCGCTTCACCATCGCCGGCGACATTCCCGCGCCGTCGTCGGAGACCTCGAGCCACGCCATGCCTTCCCGGCAGGATCCGATGGAGATGGTGATGTGGCCAACGCGTCCGGGGGGCATCGCCCTGGAGGCGTTGGTGACGAGATTCCCGAGGACCTGCTCGACCTGCCCGGCCGAGGCGAGGACGTCGGGCGCCCCGTGATCCTCCACCCGCAGCGTGGCCGCTCCACCCAGGGACGAGGGGAGCCACCGCATCGCGTCCTTCACCACGTCGATGAGCTTCGCCCTGGATCGCTGGGGGTCCGGGCGGCCGTAGGTCGTCATGTCCCTCACGATGCGCGAGACGCGCTGGGCGCCCGTCTGCGCATCGTCGAGCGCCTCGGCCATCCCGTCCAGGGTCCGGACCGCCACCTCCCGGTCGAACGGGGCCCTCCCCTGGAGGAGGTTCCGGACTTCCCGGATCTCCTCCAGCACCAGGCCCTGCCCGGACACCGTGGCGGTGAGCGGATTGTTGATCTCGTGCGCGAGTCCCGCCACCAGCGTCCCCATCGAGGCCAGGCGCGATGCGATGACCAGTTGCGCCTGGGTCTTCCGGAGCGTCTCCTCGGCCTCCTTGCGGCGCGTGATGTCGGTGAAGGTCACCACGATCTGGATGAGTTGCCCCGTCTCCCCGAAGACCGGGGTCGCGCTCACGAGGACCCAGACCGGGTCCTGGGTCGCAGGGCGCAGGATGCCCGCCAAGAGGTTGACGACCGGCTTGCCGCTCGTCACGACCCGGGTGGCGGGGAACTCCCCGGGCGTCATCGGCGTCCCGTCCTCGCGGAGGAACCGCCAGTCGGGGTCGAAGGCGACCTTGCCGAGCAACTGATCCTGGGAGACCCCGAGCAGGAAGCAAGCCTTCGCGTTGGCGAGGACGACGCTCGTGTTCGGTGCGTGAACCACGACCCCCGCATTCAGGTTGTCGACGAGGCCACGGTACTCGGCCTCGCTCCGCCGGAGATCGGCCCCGGCCGCCACCAGGCCCCGGGTCATGTCCCCGGCCAGCCGCAGGGCTCGGGCTCTTCCCGTCGCCAGGATCCAGGTCATCGCCGCCAGCACCAGGCTCAGGAGGATCCCGGCGAGACCGACCAGGGGCTTGTGCCGGTGCATGTCCCCCGCCAAGAAATCCGGACGGGCCCGGAGGAGCACCGTCCAGGGGCGCCCCCCGACGACGAGCGTTCTCGTGGCCACCGGACGATCCGCCGTTTCCTCGGGGGGGTCGAGCGTGTCCGCCGGGCCGAAGAGCATCCCCTCCGCCGTCGCCCTTTCGCCGTCGTAGAACCAAATGTCCAGATCGGTACCGCCCCCTCCCAGGGTCCCCTCCATGAAACCGGCCATGCCGATGGCCATGCTGACCCACCCGACCAGCGCCTCCCGTCGCTCGGCCATTCCCTGCGGAGCACCCCCACCGCGAAAGACCGGCAGGTACATGAGAACGCCGGTATGGCCGTGCTCTCTCGTCTCCTGGAAGAGTGTCAGCTTGTTGGTCAGTTCCGGCCTCCCCCCGTCACGGGCCTTCTCCATCGCCGCTCGCCGGATCGGCTCCGAGAACGCGTCGTACCCGAAGGCCCACAGGTTCGGACCCGAGAAAGGCTCGATGAGGGCGATGGAGGTGAAGAATTCGCGAACGCCGACCGGGCGGGCGGCCTGGCCGGGGAACTTTGCGATCGGGTGGACGGTGTAGTCCGGAAACCCTTCCTTCCGGACCGCGTCGATGTGGCGAGCGAGATCCGGCGCGGGGATGACGAGGTTGAACGCGATGCCATCGGTCCCCGGGTAGTTCCCTCCGATCTCCAGCGCGGCAACGAAGTCGTGGAACCCGGTCCGCCCCACCTGCCCCGACACGCCGAGAAAGCCCGCGGTGGCCCGGAGCAGCTCCTCGTATGCACTCATCCGCTTCGCGATGCGGATCTCCGTCAGCCGCGCCCGGGATTCGAGCTGGGCCTTCGTGTCCCTGGCCTCGTCTGCCCCGATGGCCTTCCACTCCATCCACGTCAGACCGAGCATCAGGGCGAGGACCGACCCGGCGGCGAGCTCGGCGAGGCCCCGCCTGCCGGATTTCACCGAGGGCGCTCCAGCGGTGATCGGCGTTCTGCGGCCAGGCCCATCCACTTCACTCATCGTGACTTTCCGTCGTCTTCCGGGAGGAGGATGCTGGGTACGGAGCAGGTGCCGCCATATGAGCGACGGTGGCCATCCGCCACTTCCGAATGCGCCCTTTCTCCAGGAATCACGCGGACTGAGACCTTCTCACGCGAAATGAACCCGCCCGGGGCTGGACGTCGCCTCGACAGGCAGGAGCGTCACGCCCCGACGGGCGCCGCAGGCAACTCCACCCGGAACGTCGAACCCTTCCCGACCTCGCTCTCCACCGTGAGCGTCCCGCCGTGCGTGGACACGATGGCGTGGCAGATGGCGAGCCCCAGTCCGGTACCGCCCGCGGCCCGTCGCGTCGTGAAGAATGGCTCGAAGATGCGGGGAATCGCGGAAGGCGCGACCCCGCAACCGTCATCGGAAACCTCGATGCGCGCCGTGCCCCCGTCCCCGGTGGACAGGCGAACCACGACCTCCCCGATCCTTCCGGCCGGGATGGACTCGGCGGCGTTGGCCAGCAGGTTGACGACCACCTGCACGAGCTGCCCGTGCGACGCCATCACGGTGGGTGCCCGGCGATCGACGACGGAGGTCCGGACCCGCTCCACCGCGGGGAGCGGGAGGACGTGAAGTGCCTCGGCCACCACCTCCCCCGGCGACACCGGGGAGCGGCGAGGATCCCGCCGACCGAGAACGGAGAGGTCGCGAACGATCCGGGCGATGCGCTGGCTGCTCGCCACCGCCTCGCGGAGCGACTCGAGGGCGCGGCCGACGCACTGCTCGACCTTCTCCCGGTCCGCCACGGCCGGGTCCCGCAGCAGGTCGGTGAGTTCCTCGATGGCGATCGACTGGTGTGCGAGCACCGCGGCGAGTGGGTTGTTCACCTCATGCGCCACGCCGGCGACCAGCGTGCCCAGCGCCGCGAGCCGCTGCGACTCGGCCACCTTCCGCTCGGCCGTGCGCTGCGCGGTCATGTCGCGGATGAAGCAGGCGACCCGTCCGTCGTGAAGCGGGGCCTGCTGGAGGGAGACCTCGACCTCGACCAGGGAGCCGTCCTTGCGCCGGTGACGCGCCTGGAACCGGTCCCGCCGCGCCTGCAGGATGCGGGCGTGGTGCTCCTCGTACTCGTCGGGTGTCTCGTCGGCCTCGATGTCCCGGATGCTCAGCCCCAGCATCTCCGACCGGGTGTACCCGAGCATGGTGCAGGCGGCCCGATTCACGTCCAGCAGGCGCCGGTCCTCGCTCACGAGCCAGACCCCGTCGAGCGAGGTCTCGTAGAGGACATCGAGGATGGATGCCTGGTCGCCGATCGTCATGCCGTCGAGGATGGGCCCTCGCGGGCCCTCCCCCCCCCACACCCGAACCTACCGGGTCCCGGCGGCAAAGTCCTCCTCCTTGCACGGACGGACCGTGACCCTGCGCGGCCGGAGTTCCGGCAGGACGGGCGCCGGGGTCAGTTCGCCACGAAGCAGTAGAAAAGGCCGGCACCGCCGCTCGCCTTCAGGCCGTCCGGGCTGCACCCGCGGGAACCGTGGGACGAGTTCCACGACCTCATGTGCCAGGTGTCCTTCAGCCCGATCCGGTCCGAGTGGCCCACGATGGCCGAACCGTCGGTGCTGCTCGTCCAGTTGGCGCAGGTGGTGTCCCCGCCGGCGGTGGAGAACAACCCGCTCGGATCCGAGCCCGTCAGGATGTCGTGCGTGTTGACCGGATCGCCCCGGCCGCTCACCACCTCGCCCTTCTCGGTGAGCGCGGCCTGCTTGGTGACGTTGACGTTCGGTGAATGAAGGTCGTCGACGCTCTTCGCCACGACCTCGCCCCTGGCGTTCTTCCACGGGCCCTTCCCGATCCGGTCCCTTGCGTTCACCCCGGCGGCCCCGCCGGGCGCCGTGGTGCTCAGGTAGGCGCGCCAGGCAACCTGCTTCGAGCCGGCCGCCTTCGCCAGCGCGAGGCAATGTGCGTCGGCGCCCTCCAGCCCTCCCAGGTCGGCGCCCTTGCCCTTTCCGACGCTGGTGACGAAGAATGACATGTCGGGCTGCTCCGCCTGCGCCGTCGCGAACGTGCCCCCTCCGGCGAGCAGCACGAACACGGTGATGCGCCCCATCGACTCGATCGAAAACCTCATGGTTCCTCCTCCTGTGGATTGTCCCCCGGGCACCCTTTAGCGTGGGACGTCCCCGGCCGCAGGCCTGGGCGCACGGGGCGACGGTCAGCGATCGCTTGCGGAGGTGATCCCCTAGCGAATCCCGCAGGCGCCCAGCTGGGCCTCGAGGCATTGCTGGTAGGCGGCGTTGCGGGCCGGTGCGCCGGCGGCGCCGGAGCCGCTCGCACCGGACGACTTCGCACCCACCGTCTTGTCGCAGAACGAGTAGGCCGACTGCCTGCACTCCTGCACCGTCTCCTGGGTCGTCGCGCAGTTCGAGAGCACGAGGAGACCAGCCAGGGCACAGAGGGTCCGAACCTTCTTCGACGGCATCTCCATGGCAACCTCCTCCCCGACGGTAGACCACGTTGCCGACACCCGGAACGAAAAACGCCCCCGGGGTTTCCCCTGGAGGCGCTCGAAACCGCTGCGAACGGATGCCGTTCGGGACTACTTCGCGGCGGCGCCCGCCGGGGCAGCAACCGGGGCGGCCGCCGGCTTCGTCATGGCCAGCACCGTCTCGCTGGCCGCCCAGAGCGCCCTGCCCATGCCCGGATCGGCCGCTTTCGGGTCGACGTCCTTCCGCACCATCTTGTGCAGGTAGACGGCGGTACGCCCCTCCAGGGCCCGGCTGCAGGCCAGGTGGAGCACCGGTTCGTCCGCGACGAACGGGTCCTGGAAGAGCAGGCGCATCATCACGTCGAGGGGGGCGCGCAGGAGCGCGGGGAGCTCCCGCGCGATGCCGGTGCGCATGGCCCCGGGGCAGAGCGCGAAGACTGCCACCCGCGGCGCCCCGTCGACCTGGAGGCGACGGGCGAGCTCCCAGGCGAAGGTGGCGAGCATGAGCTTGTAGGTGCCGTACCATGTGAGCACGCGCCGGGGGGAGCCATCCCGGGGTGCGTCCAGGTTCTCGAGTGCGAGGGGCTCGCTCCAGCGGTGGGACTCGGAGCAGACGAACACGACGCGCGGCACGTCGCCGTCCGGGCGGTCGCGGGGCAGCACCCCGGCATCGAGCAGTCCCGAGACCAGGGCGAAGGAGGACAGGTAGTTCACCACGAACATCTCGTCGAGCCCCTGGGGCGTCGTCCGTGCCGCGGTGGGGACGATGGCAGCGTTCAGGACCAGCCGGTCGAGCCGGATGGCGCGTCCGGCGAGATCTGCGACGAGCCGGTCGATCGCGTGGAGGTCGGAGAGGTCGACCTCCATGGGCTCGACGGCATCCGGCGCCACCCCCAGGGAGACGGCCCGGCGCCGGGCGAGCCCGGGGTCGCGGCGATCGGCGAGGATCACCCGGGCGCCACGGCGCGCCAGGTCCACCGACGTCGCGAAGCCGAGCCCCGACGCCCCACCCGTGACCAGGGCAAGCTTCCCGTCGAGCCGCTCGTCGGGGGAAAGCCCGGGGACCTGCCGCCGGACGCGAAACCGGTCGAGCGCGCCCGCGAGGACGGCGGCGATCGGGTGGTTCTCGTCGAGCCGTGCCATGCGAGATGGGTTAGAGGTTAGTCCACGGGAGGGATGCATGTCGAAGACTGGCTGGAAGCTCGGAGGGGAGTTCAAGAAGCTGCTGCCGCCGACGATCTACTTCTTCGTCGCGCTGCACATCGTCGTCTACATCCGGGTCCTGATGCTGAAGGACACGGGCCTATCCCCGATGACCTCGGCCTCGGTCGCCGTGGCGGCCCTGATCATGGGCAAGGCCGTCCTGCTGGCCGACATGATCCCCGGCATCAACCGCTTCCCGGAGCAGCCGCTCGCCTTCAACATCTCCTGGAAGACCGCGATCTACCTGCTCGTGTCCTTCGCCATCCACTACCTGGAACGACTGGTGGAGTCCTGGCGGAAGGCCGGCGGGTTCGTCGCCGCCAACGAGCGGCTGCTGGCCGAGATCGTGTGGCCCCACTTCTTCGCGCTCCAGATCGTCCTCTTCCTCCTGATCCTCATCTACGTCACCACGGCGGAGATGGCGCGCGTCCTCGGCAAGGATCGGCTCGTCCGCATCTTCTTCGGGCCGCTTCCGATGCCGCGGGACTGAGGTCAGCCGCCTACCGGTCTCCGCCCTGGAGCCCCTGGGCGAGGATGGTTCGCCCTGGGTTGCGGTGGTCCGGCGCCGGCGAACCGCTGAGCGAAGGGCGAAGGAGCGGCCGGCGAATCGACGCATCGAGCCTGTCGGCTCGCCCGATATCGATGGACCCGCCCCCATTCCGCGCGCTCGAGAACGCCAGAGCGATGACCGTACCCACGGCAACGATGGCTAGGACGGGGCCCATCACATGACCTCGATTCAAGGGACAAGCTTCCTGGCAGGAGACGAACGACGCGCTGCGGCGAGATGGGGTGTGCACAGGGTGTGCCCGGAATGGTGACCCCGAAGATCCCGGGAGCACAGGAGGTGGATGCCGATAGCTCATGGCGTGGGGGACACCCGGGTAGCGGGCGTACCCTCCCCCGCGCACTGCTTCTCATAGTTGCTTAGCCGTTCCGTGTACTCCGATCGGGTCATGGGAGCCGCCCGCTCGCCCAGGATCTCGAGGGCGCGCCGCTGCGTCGACAGGGCCTCCTCGCAGAGACCCAGGTCCGCCGCCACGGCCGCCGAGTTGTCCACCACGGCGGCGCTGAAGGGGGCGAGCCGGGCCGCCCTCCGGGCGAGCGGCAGGGCCTCCCCGCTCTGCCCACCCCGTAGCAGCGCCGCAGCGAGGCCGTGGAGCGCCTGGGCCCCATCCGGAGCCAGCTCCACGGCCCGGCGCCATGCCTGGAGCGACTCGGCCGGGTCGCCGCTGCGCTGGACCGTGGCCAGGAACGACCAGGCCCGCCAGTCGCCGGGGTGGGACTTCACTGCGAGTCGCGCAGCCGGGAGTGCCTCCTCGGTCCGGCGCCCGGTACGGGCCCGCAGCGTCGGGGTTCTCTCCCCGGGACAGGCGCTGCAGGTAGGACCAGAACTCCTCGTGCCGATCGACGAGGTAGTGGACGAGCAGCCAGGCCGTGTCGTAGTGGCGGCTGGCGTCCGACCTCGTCGAGCCGTCCCAGGCGAAGATCTTCGCGACCGGAACCCGGTCCCTCCGCATGCGGAGCTGCCGCGACGCCGGCCGGGTCCCCACGTTCACCCCCGCCCCGATCGCAAAGGTTCCGACCGGCTCGACGAAGCACGCCAGCCCCTCGCCGAGCCACGGGCTCGTCCGCGGCAGGATGTAGGACGTGAAGTGATGGGTGAGCTCGTGGGCGAGCAGCTCGCGCCCCCGGAAGGCGAGCCGCCCGGGCGTCACCACGATCCGGTCGACGCTGCCGAGGTAGGCGTAGTAGGCGCCCACCCCCGGCTGGGCGAACTCCTGGAAGTCGTCGTCGGAGGCGAAGGCAACCACCTCGAGCCGGCCGGGGATCGGTGGAGGACTCCGGAAGAGCCCGGCGAGGACCGCGGCGCGCAGGAACTCGAGCTCCCGGAGCAGGCCGGCGGCCTTCGCCGACGTCAGGATGGCGACGCCACGGGATCCTAGCCGACCCGGAGTGCAAGCGATCGTTCAGGCCGCGACGATCGCCCGCTCGAGCAGTTCCTTGTGCCGCACGTCCTGCTTCGAGAGGGACCAGAAGAGCATCTGGACGTCGATATCCGCGCTCGACGCCAGCTCCTCGGCGTGGATGGAGGCGCACCGGTTCTCGGCGTCCATCACGCGCCGGAGGACGTCGCGGGCGGAGCCTCCGCTCCACTCGGCCTCCAGGTCCTCGACCATCTTCAGGAGGTCTGCGGACATCGAGCCGAGGTCCCTGGAGATGCGCTCCGCCGCGGCGCTGGCCCAGGCTCCCCCGAGCTGCGTCCGGGCGAGCAGCCGGATGCGGTGGGCGTGCTGCTCCTCCTCCTCGGCGAGGCGCAGGAACATCTCCTTCAGCGTCGCCTCCCCGGCATAGCGCTCGGCGAGCCGGACGTAGACGTCCCGCATGAGGTTCTCCACCTGCACCGCCGCCTCGAAGCATTCCTCGGTCGTCATCGCGCATGCCCCATGGGGTCAACCGGATGATAGCAACCTCCACTGGATGGGCTGCCGGGCGATCGAGGGACACCCCCGTTGGGTTGCCCGGCCCTCATCGCCCGAGCGCCTCGGTCACCAGCCGATCGGCGGCGGTGACGCACCACGACTCGCTTGCCGCCGGACCGGCCGCTAGTCTGCCCGCCATGGCACCCGAACCCACGGCATGTGACGGATCCTGGCGCCCGGTCCCGCACCTCGAGCCCGGCGACGGCGTGGTGTGCGACGTCTGCAAGCGGCAGGTCTACATGAGGCCCGCACCGCTCGACCTGGCCAGCGGCAAGTGGCCGGGGGAGAAGCACGCCCGGATCGAACCGCACCCGGCCGAGGGGCGTTCGCCGGCCATTCCGCTGGAGACACCCTGGTCGGAGGGGTAGCGATCGGCGCGCCGGAGCGGGCGCCTACTTCGGCGCCACCGCGACCCGGGTCGACGGCTCGACGGTGCGGGCCCCCTCGGAGACGACCGAGGCCTCGCGCGTCGACTCGTCCCAGGCCGCGACCTCGATGAGCTTCCGGGTACCGACGTCGAACCAGTAGGAGGTGTGAAGGGTTCCCTGGTCGTACTGCCAGCGAACGCAGCGGGCCTGGTCGCGCGGGTCCTGGCCGGCGCACGGGACGAACTCGCGGACCTGGGGCTGACCGAGGCGGGCCTCGATCTCCTGGGCGGTCGGCTCCTCGTCGGCGCGGGCCCGGGAGATCGGCGCGAGGAGGACCACGAGGGCAAGGGCGGCGACGAGGGTCTTCATCCGGGCTCCATCCAGCACAAGTGTGCATCTCCCCTGCCAGCGCCGGCCGTCGCCAACCTCGCGAAGCCCCTCGGCGAAGCCGGGCGGCGCGCCCCGACCGGGCAGAGGCGCGCGGGACCGTGGGTCGGCGGGCCGCCAGCTCCCGCGCGAGGTCGGGCGACATCCGACACCGTCGGGATGCCTCACACCCCCGCCCCTCTTAGGATGCACGGCCATGAACCTGCGCGCCGCGCCCACTGCCCTCGCCCTCGCCTGCCTCCTCTTCGCGTCCTCCGTGGCCTCGGCCGCCCCCCCGGCCACGGGCGCGCCGCAGCAGGCCGCCGGGCCCCGCCCGACCGCGCTCGAGCTGGTCTCCCTGCCCGAGGCGAGCGGCGTCGCCCTCTCGCCCGACGGCGCTCGCATCGCCTACGCGGTGAAGACCAAGCACTTCGACCCCGCCGCGAAGCCCACGCCCGACTTCGATCCGGCGAGCGCCTCCGTGGGCGATCTCAAGGCCGGCTGGACGGTGGCCACCCAGCTCTGGGTGGTCCCCGCCGCGGGCGGTGAGCCCCGTCAGCTCACCTTCTCGACCGATGCCTCCTCGGGTCCGGTCTGGTCGCCGGATGGTTCCACCCTGGCCTTCCTCCGCAAGAAGGACGGCAAGGCCCGCATCCACCTCCTCGCCCTCGCCGGCGGCGAGGCCCGGGTGCTCGACACCGGCGCGCTCGAACCGCACGGGTTCGCCTTCTCGCCCGACGGCAAGCGGCTCGCCTTCCTCACCGCCCTTCCTCTCTCCGAGGCGCAGCGCCAGGCGAAGTGGGCCAGCGGCGGCGCCATCCGCTGGCAGCGGGAGTGGCAGGCCAACGCGATCCACGTGGTCGACCTCGCGGGCGGGAAGCCGTCCGCCATCACCGGACCCGGAGTGAACGTCGTCTCGTTCGACTGGTCGCCGGACGGCCGGCGCTTCGCGGCGCTCCTCTCCCCGACGAGCGACCCCTACGACGCCGGGAACCTGCAGCGCCCCGCGGTGGTCACTCCGCGCGAGGGAGGCGAGGCCGAGGTCCGCTGGCTCGAGGAGACGCCTCGCAACGCGGGAAGGATCCGCTGGTCGCCGGACGGAAAGCACGTCGCCTACGCTCTCGGCGTGGGAACGCTCTCCCTCCTGAACCAGCTCGTGGTCCGGGAGGCCGACGGCGTCGGACGGTGGAACGCCGCCGTCCGGCTCGATCCCACCATCGCCGACTTCGCCTGGAGCGACGGGGGGACGCTCCTCGCCCTGGTCGCCGAGCGAACCACTTCGCGGGTCTACCAGCTCGCCCTCGATGGGTCCACGGCGCGGAACACCGGCTTCTCCGGGCGGGTGATCCGACCGCCCATCTCGCCGGATCGGGGCGGCAACCGGCTCGCCTTCCTCTCCTCCACCCCCGACTCCCCCTGGAGCCCCACCGTCCTCGATCCGAGGAACGGCCGCGCCACGGTGGCCCTACAGATCGCACCCGAGGTCGCGACCTGGCCGCGGACCCGCTCGGAGGTGGTGACATGGAAGAATCCCGAGGGGCAGGTCATCGAGGGGATCCTGGTCCTTCCCGCCGACCTGCCGGCGGGGAAGAAGCCGGCGCTCTGGGTCTTCCCGCACGGCGGCCCGGATGACGTCTCGCAGCCCTCCTGGTCCCGCTGGACCCCCTCCATCGTCGCGCGCGGCTACGCCGTCTTCGAGCCCAACTACCGGGGCAGCACCGGATACGGCCACGACTTCTACGCCGCGAACCGCGGCCGCCTCGGCGAGGTCGAGTTCGCCGACATCGAGAGCGGCGTCGACGCGCTCATCGCCGCCGGCAACGGCGAATCCCATGACCCATCTGAAGAACGCCCGGACGCCCACGCTCGTGCTCCACGGGCAGGCCGACGACCGGGTGCCCTTCGTGGAGGGGCAGATCCTTCACCGCGCCCTCGCCGATGTGGGCTGCGAGGTGGAGTTCCTGGCCTATCCGCGCGAGCCGCACGGGTTCCAGGAGCCGGCCCACTGGGTCCACATGCTCACGGCGTGGGCCGACTGGTTCGCCCGGCACGGCGGGAGCTGATCCCGGTCCCCGGGTCTACGGGGGCTCGAGCGGCGCAGGCCGATCCCGTCAGGAGGCGGCGGCCAGCTCGATGCGGAAGGTCGAGCCCTTGCCCGGAGTGCTCACGGCCGTGAGCGACCCGCCATGGGCCGTCACGATGGCGTGGGCGACCGACAGCCCGAGCCCGATGCCCTGCCCGATCGGCCGGGTGGTGAAGAAGGGGTCGAACACGCGCCCCAGCACGTCGGGCGCGATCCCCTTCCCCTGGTCCTCCACCTCGATGAACGCCTCGCCGGATGCGCTGCGGCCGACCCGGACGACGATGTCCTGCCCGCCGCCGGCCGGCATCGACTCGGCCGCGTTGTCGAGCAGGTTGGCGATGGCCTGCGCGAGCTGGCCGGCCGCCGCCAGCACGTCGGGCGCCCCCTGATCGACGACCCGGACCATGCACCGCTCGCGGAGCGGAGCGGGCATGCGGAGCACGGCCTCGGCGACCACGTCGCGGACCCGGACCCGCGTCCGATCGGGGCTCGGCTGCCCCGCCGTGACGAGATCCTTCACGATGGCGGCGATCCGGCGGCTGCCCGCGAGCGCATCCTCGAGCGAGTCGAGGACCTCGCCGAGTTCCCGCTCGATCTGCTCGCTCCCGGGCTTGGCCGCCCCTCCGAGGGCGACCTGCATCTCCCGGATGCGCCGTGCCGCCCAGTCGGTGCCGGCCATCGCCCCGGCCAGCGGGTTGTTGATCTCGTGGGCGATCCCGCTGATGAGCGTTCCCATGGCGGCCAGGCGGGAGGCGACGGCCAGGTTCTCCTCCACCTCGCGCCGGGCCGTCACGTCCTGGGACACCACGACGCACATGCCGGATGGCCGCCCGTCGACGAGCGCGGCGGAGACGTGGGTCTCGACCATCCGTCCGCGGATCCGGTTCTCCGCCCGCACCGTCTCGCCGGCCCGGGCACGGCGGAGGGCATCCTCGAGCTGCCCGGCAAGCTCGGGAGGCGCGAACTCGTGGGGCTTCCTTCCGACGTAGCTCTCGGGGGAGAGCCCCAGGAAGATGGTGTTTCCGTCCACCAGGAGCGCCTGGTCCTGCTCGTCGAAGAGGGCGATCGAGCCCTGCGGGAAGCTCCGGGCGATGAGACGCAGGCGCCGCTCGCTGGCCCGCAAGGCCTCCTCGGCGGACCTGCGCTCGTGGACGTCGGACAGGGTCCCCGAGATCCGGGTGGGGCGCCCGGCGAGGTCCCGCTCGACGACCTTCCCGCGGGCCTGGACCCAGCGGAGCGCCCCCGCGGCGGTACGGACCCGGTATTCCCAGGAGAAACCGGAGAGGGTACCGGTGCGCATCGCGGCCATGTCCTTCTGGATGGAGGACTGGTCCGCCGGCTCGATGAGCGCCACCAGCTCGTCCAGCCCCACCTCGCCTTCCATGTCGGGCCACCCCACGATCTGCCGGTAGCGCTCGCTCAGGAAGACGCGTCGGGGAGCGACGTCGATGTCCCAGAAGCCATCGGCGCTCCCCTCGAGGACCAGCGCGAGCCGCTGCCGGCTCCGCCGCAGCTCCTCGGCACCCCGATCGAGCTCGGTGACGTCCTTGGCGGTCCCGACGACCCCGACGATCTTCCCATCCTGGTCCCGGAGCGGCGCCTTCGAGGTGAGGAACTTCCGGGGTCCCTCCGAGGTGACCACCGTCTCGGAAAAGGCGATGGGGGCCTTCTCCTCGAGGACCCGGCGATCGTTCGCCATGAGCTGCGCGGCCACACGGGAATCGGGCTGGATCTCCACGTCGGTCATCCCGAGGACCCGGTCCGTGGGCTTTCCCATCATCCGGAGGACCGCGGCGTTGGCGAAGGTCCACCGGCCGGACAGGTCCTTCGCGAAGATGGCGTCCGGGCTCGAGTCGGCGATGGCGCGCAGCAGGGTCTCGCTCGCGGCCAGCCGCCGCTCGGACCTGACCCGCTCGGTCGCGTCCCGCGACACCCCCACCACCTCGACCGGCACCCCTCCGGCGTCGCGCACGACGGTTGTGGTGATCTCGACGTGCAGCAGCGTGCCATCCTTGTGGCGCTGATCGATGACGCCGTCGTTCCGGTCCGGCCGGGTGCCCGCGATCGCCTCGGAGAGCGCCTCCAGGACCCTGGCCAGCGACTCCGGGGTCATGCTGGCCTCGAGGGGCTCGGCCATGACCTCGTCGGCCGTCAGGCCGCGCATGCCCAGCACCGAGGGGCTCACGTAGGTGAGCCGCATCGTCCGGAGGTCGTACGTCCAGATCACGTCGCTCACGTTCTCGGCGAGCAACCGGTAGAGCCGTTCGCTCTCCTGGAGCGCCTGGGTCGTCACGGAGAGAGGATATCAGGTGGGGCGCGGACCGGGGAGCGCCGCCGCGAACGGGACGACCCGGGTCTTCAGGAACGCCACCACCTCGGCGTCGGTCCGCACCGGCGCGCCGGGGAGGCGCACGAAGGCCTTCGCCAGGCGCGGCCAGTTCCCGGTCATGAGCAGGAACCAGACCTGGAAGAAGTCGACCCCCTCGAGGACCACGGCGTCGTTCCGGACGTACTCGGCGATGTTGCGCTCGAATTCCGCCGGGTGCTCGGTCCAGTGGCAGCGAGGGACCACGTGGTGGACGGCGTGGTACCCGTCGTTGAAGCAGCGGCGGTTGTAGCGGGTGCCCACGCAGGTGATGCTGGCCCGGAGCGGGTTCTCCGGCTGCTCCGGACACAGGAAGGCGTGCTGGGCCCAGTTGCCGGCCATCATCATCGTCCGCATGACGAGGAGCGGCAGCAGGAAGACCACGAAGGTGGCCGCCGGGTTCACGAAGAGCAACACGATCACCGATGTCCAGTAGATCCCCTCTCCCACGAGGATCCGCCGCCGGAGCTTGCGCTTGCCGTGCCGGGAGAAGTACCGGGAGAGGTCGAGGACCCCCACGGTCATGAAGCGCCCCCAGTACTGCAGCCAGTCGCCCAGGCGATCGCGCCGGAATCGCATGGTGGAGCTCAGGTCCTCGGGGAGGTTCTCCTCCACGTGGTGCATGCCCATGTGGTGGGCGAAGTAGGTCTCCGGCGTCTGACCCAGGAACGGGGCGAGCACCCAGGGGATGAGCTGGTTGGCCCACCCGTACCCGGGCTTGAAGAGCTGCCGGTGCGACGTGCAGTGGAGCATCAGGGTGAAGCGGTCGACGAGCCCGGCGAAGAGCGCCACCCCGTAGAAGGGCACGAGCCACCAGAACCACTTCCCCGCGAAGAAGAGCCCGACGCCGGCGACGGCGAGCGCCGTGCACTGCATCATGAGGGCGACCATCACCACGTCCCGCGGGTCGTTGAGCAGCGGCGCCGCCCAGCGGGCGTACCAGGGGCTCTCGGCCTCGCGGGGGTCGGGTCGGGACACGGCGGGTCCTACTTCTTCTTCGCGCCCAGGGGTTCGTAGCTGAACTTCTGGCCGCCCACGCTGGCCTCGGCCATGGCGCCGCCCTTGATGAGCGTGAAGACCGCGACGCCGTGGTTGTAAGAGGCGTTCTTCGCCGCGCCGGCGGTGACGGCGACGGCGCTCACCTGGGCCGCCATCGTCCACTCGCCCTTCTTGAAGCCCTCGAGGGCCTCGGCGTTCTCGAAGAAGATGATCTCGATGTAGGCCTGCCCGCCGATCTGGGCGCCGACGGTCGCCTGGGACAGGGTGGCCTTGCCCACCGCCTTGCCCTTCTCGAAGAGGTAGCCGCTGCCACCGGCGCCGCCGACGATGAAGCCACCCTTG
The DNA here is from genome assembly GCA_903904005.1 of uncultured Anaeromyxobacter sp. Classification (GTDB taxonomy): domain Bacteria; phylum Myxococcota; class Myxococcia; order Myxococcales; family Anaeromyxobacteraceae; genus CAIOAK01. The sequence goes on along the minus strand of CAIVAR010000164.1, from coordinate 20,739 downwards.
GCGATCTCGGGGAACACGACATATCCGGCCGACTTCTCGAAGAAGCGCTTCAGCCCTGGCTCGACCTTCCTGAGCCTCGCCACCGCGTCGTTGGCGTCCTTGATGGTCGTCTCCGCCCGGGCGGACGAGGGGGCGAGGACCACTACGGCGGCCAGGCCGGTGGCGAGGGCGAGCATCCTGAATCCGTTCACGGGGCTTCTCCTGGGAGGACGTGGGACTACGGCGCCCTCGCAATTAATCTCGCGAGGGGTCGCCGCAAGGTTCCTTCAGCGGACTCCCAGTGGAAGCAAGCACCTGACGGGCCCACCCCTCACCGGGTTGCCTCGTCGGGGGCGTCAGGCCACCTTGGGAACGAGCCCCTCGGCGCGCTCGAGCAGGGTGCGCAGCTCGATGGTCGGTTCGCGGGAGCGGTCGCCCCGCTTCTCGGCCCGGCGCACCTTGCTGAGCGCCTGCGCGAAGTCGGCGTCGGCGAGCCCCCGCTCCACCAGGATGGCGTCGAGCCGGCGGATGCGTCCCTTGAACTCCTTGAAGTCGTCGTTCATCGCTTCCTCCGGGACTTGGGGGGGGCTTCCTTGGCGGCTTCCTTGGCGGCCTTCTTGGCGGGGCCGGCCTTGCTGGCCGAACCGTTCTTGCCCTCGGCGGGCTTGGCGCGCTTCGCCGCAGGCGGGCGCCGGGCGCCGGTCGCGTGCAGGAAGACCTCGACGTCGGTGAGGTCCTTCGCGCCGCTGGGCTGGAGCTTCTCCAGCAGGCGGGCCGAGAGGTCGCGCAGGCGCGAGTAGGTCGCCCAGTTCGGGGCGGCCTGGTACTGGAGATCGCAGCCGAGCCGGCTCGCTCCGCCGCTCGCGGAGCGCGGGATGAGGACCAGCTGGCGGGACGGCACGGCGACGAACGGGAAGAAGGTGGCCATGGGCCAGGCCGCGTCGGAGGGCACGCCCAGCGCATTGCTCGCGGCGCAGAGCTTCTCGAAGCGGGCGCGGGCCGGAGACGGAACCGACAGGTAGCCGAAGAGGGCGTCGAAGAAGTGGCGGACGACGTCGCCGGGCTCGAAGGCCTCCTTCAGATCCTCCACCTCGACCATCCCCGGAATGCCCGCGGCATGGGTCGCGACGCGCAGCGCCCGGCGGCTCAGTTCGCCGTAGTTCCCGTCCTCGAGAAGCCGCTCGCCCTGGCCGTTGCCGAAGACCTCGACCCACTCGGCGCTGGCGGCGCGCCAGCGCGCCCCTCGCTCGCGGCGGACCGCGCCGGCCCTGGGGGCCGGGGCCTCTCCGAAGGCCTTGGGGTGCTCCTCCAGGAACAGGGCCACGGCCTCGTCCTGGCTGATGAAATTGGCGGCCAGTGCATACCGGCCCGACACGGCGTCGAGCGAGAAGGAGGTGAGCCCCTCCAGCCAGGCGTTCGGCTCGAGGTCCTCGCGGGTGAGGAAGGGGCTCACGGCCGGCCAGCGGAGCTTGGCGGCGTACCGGGTGTCGCTGCCGGGGAAGAACACGTGGAGGGCGTTGGCCTCGATGGCCACCACCTTGCCCATTCCCAGTGAACGGTGCTTCACCAGCGATCCCGTCGACATCTCTTTCATGGCCGCCCCTTCTCCGTAGGCGACCGTTCGGAGCGAACGGAAGTCGTCGCGAAGTTCGGGATGTTCTACCCCCGAACGGACTTATTAGATAGCCCCCATGCCGGGGGCTCCCTTCACCGGGAGCGGAACGAGCCCCGGCCCCGGGCTACTCCACCCAGTCGGCCACGAACAGGTTCGTCTCCCCGGGCCTGGACCCGTTCCGGTTGGAGGCGAAGACCAGCTTCTTCCCGTCCGGGGAGAACATGGGGAAGCCGTCGAAGCCGTCGTAGGTGGTGACGCGCTCGAGCCCCGAGCCGTCGTCCTTCACCATGTAGAGGTCGAAGTTGCGCCCCTTGGGATCCCCGTAGTTCGACGAGAAGATGATCCGCTTTCCGTCCGGGAAGAAGAACGGGGCGAAGGAGCCGGCCCCGAGCTTCGTGACCTGCCGGACGTTGGTCCCGTCGGCGTCCATCACCATGATCTCGAGCTTCGACGGCCGGACCAGCTTGCGGGCGAGCAACGAACGGTAGTCGTCCATCTCCTTGCCGGGCGCCGGGCGGCTCGCCCGGTAGACGATGCGCTTGCCGTCGGCCGAGAAGAAGGCGCCCCCGTCGTAGCCGGGCTCGCGGGTGAGGCGGGTCAGGTCCGATCCGTCGAGCCGCATCTTGTACATGTCGAGGTCGCCGTCGCGGGTCGACGTGAAGACGATCCAGCCGTCCTTCGAGATGGTCGCCTCGGCGGTGTAGAAGCCCGGCGCCGGTGCCAGGATCTTCGCGTCCGAGCCGTCGGGGCGGGTCGTGTAGATCTGGTAGTCCGAGAGCGGCCAGACGTAGCCCAGGCTCATGTCGGGCTGGGGAGGGCAAGCTTCACTGGCGGCGTGGGTGGACGAGTAGAGGATCCGGCTGCCGTCCGGGAAGAAGTACCCGCAGGTCGTTCGCCCCTTCCCGCTCGACACGCGGTGCACCTTCGACCCGTCGGCGTCCATCACGTACTGCTGGTCACACGGCGCCCCGTCGCGGGTCGACTGGAAGATGAGGAGCTTCCCGTCGAAGGACCAGTAGGCCTCGGCGTTCTCGCCGCCGAAGCTGAGCTGCCGGACGTTGGCCAGGTGCCTCTCCCCCGGAAGAACGAGGGGAGGGGTGGACGTGGCGGCGGGAGGGGCCACCGGGGCGGTGGCACAGGCCGCGAGGAGGAGGGCCGGGAGGAGGCGGAGGGGGCGCATGGCGGAGCCTCCCTCTTGGGTCTGACACCCAATCGCGTTCGCCCCTCCCCCCCGTCCCGGCGGACGATGCACGGCCATGGATTCCACGGAGACCCCGCAGCGTTCCGCCGCCAGGAAGGCAGCCGACGACCTCCACGCGCTCGTGCATGTCGACACCGTCTTCGGCGACCTCTACCTCTCCAGGGCCAAGGACCTCCTCGCACCCCACCTGGGCGAGGCGGACTACCGCGCCCTCTCCCGGGCGCAGTCCGAGGCCGACCTGCTCCCCGACCGGATCCGGGGGGCCATGGGGGTCCAGGACTGGAAGGTCGTCCAGGAGCTCTCGGCCCGGCTCGCCACCCTCCGCAGGCGGCTGCAGGAGAGCCAGGAGATCCGGGCCGTCGCCCAGAAGATCTACGACCTCGACGACGTCCTCCTCGACCCCTTCTCCCCGGGGCTCCGGGCCCTCGCCGGGGTGCCCGCGAGCGGCCTCGTTGCGCTGCGCGACGCGGGGCTGCGTCACCTGGACGATCTTCGCGCCATCGACCCAGGAAACGCGGAACTCTACGAGACCCGCGGCCACGCGCTGCGAGCCGTCCCCGTGGACACCGGCCAGGAGTCGCCGCTCGATCGGGAGGGCTCGGCGATCCAGCTCCAGTCCCAGGCCCTCCAGGCCCTGGCGCGCGGGGACTTGAAGGCCGTGCAGGAGATCTCGGAGCGGCTTGGGCGGGGCGAGGGCACGAGCGCGGCCTCCTCGGGCGAGGGGCACCGGCACGACGGGCGCGTCCACAACCTGACCCACGTGTTCCCCGACCCCGTCGTCCGCGCCGCGGTCGCGATCGGGCTGGCCCCGGTCCACATCGACTCGATCCGGAGCGACGTGGAGGAGCTCTACCGCTACGCCTGGCGCCCGCGGTCCAGCACGGAGGAGGGCGTCGGGGGCGCACCGGTGCGCCTCTCGGTCACCCTCCCCGCCGACCTTCCCGAGGCCCTCCGGGATCACCTCGGGATGTACCTCGACCGGCCGTTCGTGAACTCGGGGGGCGCGCGCTACCTGCCGCCGCTGGGGGACGAGGACCTCCTGGTCGAGGACTTCGACGAGCCGGCCCCCGGGTCGCAGCCGGCGAACCGGCCGCTGCTCGACATGCTCGGCCTCGACCGACGAACCGGCCTGAGCCGAAGCCGTATCGACCGCGCGCTCCTCGCCGCCGGGATCAAGGTGGTGGATGCCGCCGGACTCGACCCGAGCCTCTTCCGGCTGGTGTGCATCCCACCGGACGTCTACGTCCGCGTCGGATCGAAGCGGGGCTGGGGGAACCAGCCGCAGTGGACCCACATGGACGGGTTCATGCTCCAGAACCGGAAGTGGCTCGCGCTGGCGGGGGGCGACACCCGCTTCGGTGGCGTCTTCGACCTCGTGGGGCTCGGCCGGGACAACGACATGGAGAACCTGACGGCGCGCTTCGCCATCGTCCAGCGGAAGCGGCTCTCGGCCTGGCCGGTCCAGGCCCCGGGCTGACGCGGATCCCATGAGAACCCTCGCCCTCGCGCTCGTCGTGCTGGTGGCCCTGCTCCACTACTGGTTCATGGTCCTGGAGATGTTCCTGTGGCGAACCAGGGCCCGGCGCATCTTCCGGATGAGCGCCGAGAAGGCGGAGACGACCGCCCAGATGGCTGCGAACCAGGGGCTCTACAACGGTTTCCTGGCCACCGGCCTGGTCTGGGCCCTCCTCTCCGGGCCGGAGCAGCTCGTGCCGCGCGCCAGCTTCTTCCTCCTTTGCGTCCTCGCCGCCGGCGTCTACGGGTCGATATCGGTGCAGCGGACCATCCTCTACGTCCAGGCCGTGCCCGCGGCGGCCGCCCTCCTCGCCCTATGGATGGCGCGCTGACGTCATGGCCCACCACGCCGGCGACGGCGAGCAGCACCGCGGGCGGCACGGCGAGGAGCGCGCAGCCCAGCGCTCCCCCGGGGATCCGGAAGGGGCGCGGCAGCGCCGGCTCGCGGAGGCGCCGAGCCCGATCTTCCGGCCGCCGGCCCGGATGTGGGTCACCCGCGCATCTTAGGTTACGGGAAAGCGTGCGATAAGGGGGCTCGTGACCACCTTCGCCGACCTGAAGCTCTCCGAGAAGTCGCTCCACGCCCTCGACCGCGCCGGCTTCGAGCACCCGACGCCCATCCAGTCCCAGGCCATCCCACCGGCGCTGGCCGGGCGGGACGTCATCGGAACGGCCGCCACCGGCACGGGGAAGACGGCGGCCTTCCTCTTCCCGATCATCGAGCGGCTCACCGGCAAGACGGGCACCCGCGCGCTCATCCTCGCTCCCACCCGCGAGCTGGCCCTCCAGATCGGCGAGGAGCTGGAGCGCTTCGGAAAGGCGTCGCGCGTCCGCGGCGCGGTGGTCATCGGCGGCGTCGGGATGTCCCCGCAGACCCAGGCCTTCAAGGACCGGCGCGAGGTGATCATCGCGACGCCCGGACGGCTCGTGGACCACCTCCAGCAGCGGACCGCACGGCTCGACGACGTCGAGGTGCTGGTGCTCGACGAGGCCGACCGGATGCTCGACATGGGGTTCAAGCCCCAGCTCAACCAGATCCTGCAGCGGCTGCCGAAGGCGCGCCAGACGATGCTCTTCTCGGCCACCATGGGCGGCGAGGTGGCCGAGTTCGCCGCCACCCACCTGAAGGATCCGGTCCGCGTGGAGGTGGTGCGGAGCGGGACGACCGCGGCGCGGGCCGAGCAGCAGGTGTTCCTGGTCTCCCAGGAGGAGAAGGTGCCGCTCCTCCTCGCCCTCCTCGCCCGCGACGGGCAGTCCACGCTGGTCTTCACCCGGACCAAGCGGCGCGCCGACCGGGTCTGGAAGGCGGTGGCCCGCGCCGGCCACAAGACGGCCCGCATCCACGCGGATCGCACCCAGGGGCAGCGGCGCATGGCCCTCGACGGCTTCAAGGACGGCACCTACCGGGTGCTCGTGGCCACCGACATCGCGGCCCGGGGCATCGACGTGGCCGAGATCGGGCACGTCGTGAACTTCGACCTTCCCCACGTCGCCGAGGACTACGTTCACCGCGTGGGGCGCACCGCCCGCGCCGAGGCGACCGGCCGGGCCTCGGCCTTCTCCTCCCCCGAGGAGACCTCGCTGCTCCGCGACATCGAGCGGCTCACCCGCAAGGCCCTCCCCCGCGCCGAGGTCCCGCGCGGCGAGGAGGTGTTCCAGGTCGAGGCGGCGCGCGCCGCCGAGGGACGCGCCACCCAGGGCGTCCCCCCGCACCGGCGCCCGGGCGGCGCCGGCCCGAGCCGCCGTCCCCAGGCGGCGCGGGAGCGCGGCGCCGGCCACGGGCACGGTCACAACCGCGGCGCACATACTCCTCGTGAAGTCCCGGCCGGCGAGGGCGGGGCCGCCGGGCCCCGCAAGACCACGAGCGTCGGCACCTGGAAGCCCAAGCGCCGGTAGTGCGCTATCCTCCGTCCATGAGCGACAAGACGGCCCCCGTCCAGCAGATCCCCGAACTCAAGCCGGGCAAGTACACGGATGGGCACCCGCTCGACGACGTCCAGTACGTCGAGTCCAAGATCATCCTCAAGCCGGAGCGGTTCACCTCGCGAATGTCCTTCTGGGACTACGCCCGGATCGTGAAACGCGTGGCCAAGGAGCACGACGTCGGCTTCACCACCGACGGCTACGAGAACGAGCGCCCCCAGATCCGGGAGGTGGTCTTCCTCGACACCGCCGACTTCCGTCTCTACAAGGGCGGCTTCATCCTGCGCCGCCGGATCCGCTACGAGGACGGCTTCCCGTTCGGGGAGCCGGAGATCGTCTTCAAGTACCGGGTCCCCGACCTGCAGGCCGCCGCCGAGATGGACGTTCGCCCCCGCATCGAGGGGGACTACCGGATCAAGTTCAAGGTGGAGGTCCTCCCGCCCAAGGACGCGCCGGGCGGCGTCCGGGTGCTCTACTCCCATAACTGCGAGTTCCCGCTCGGCCACATGCACGAGGGGGAGCAGACCAAGATGTCGGTGGTGTCCCACACCCTCCCGGCGCTCTCGAAGCTGCACCGGCCCCGGGAGGAGCGGCTCGCGCTCGTGAACCACACCATCGTCGAGGAGGTCCTGCAGGACATCGGCACGCTCGACTTCGGCAAGGGGGTCACCGCCAAGGCCAACCTGGCCCTGTGGCGCGAGCGCGGCGATCACGCGCCCCTCGTCGGCGAGTTCGCCTACCAGGTCAAGTTCAAGCGGCGCGACGAGCTGCACGACAAGGCGATCAAGCGCTCCGAGCAGTTCTTCGTCTCGCTCCAGCTCGCCTCGCCGGACTGGATCCTCCCCGGGGCCACCAAGACCGGCATCGTCTACCGCAAGCAGGGGAACCCGCCCCAGTCCCACGAATGATCCCGGGCCGAGGCGCCAGGAAGGTGGTGGACCGTCTCCTCGAGGACGACCTCCTCGGCGTCCACTTCGCGGTCAACGTCTCGATCGCCACCGCCATCACCTGGGTGACCCTGCGCGCCGTTTCCGACCTGAACCCGATCTGGGCCATCGCGTCGATGATCGCGTCGTCCGACCCGGTCTGGCTCCAGGCCAAGCGGACCTTCCGCGGCCGCATCCTGAACGCCACCATCGGCTGCGTGGTCGGGCTCCTCTTCCTCCTCCTCGGGGGGCCGCAGGAATGGATGATGCCCGTCGCGCTGGGGCTGACGGTGCTCCTCTCCACCTACGTGGTGCGCATCACGGTGATGTGGCGTCAGGCGCCCATCACCGCGGCCATCGTCATCGCCTCGGGCGTCACCCACCACTCGAAGATCTGGGGCATCGAGCACGGTCTCCACAAGGTGGCCGAGGTGATCTTCGGCTGCCTCGTGGGGATCGGGGTCTCCTGGATGATGTCGCGGGTCTGGCCGATCGCGCCGCCGAAGGCGAAGGCGTGACCGGCGCTGCCTAGCGAAGCGGGCGTCCGTCCGGGCCGACGAAGATCGGCTCCTCGGAGCGGGTGTCGTTCCCCATGAAGAGGGTGTCGAACTCGACCCCGAGGCCGCCTGCCCGGATTCCCGCTGCGGCGGGCACCGTGTAGGGGTTGGCCACGCTGTCGTCCACGGTGTAGCCGATGTCCCTCAGGGATCCGATGGTGGTCGCGCTGAGCGGGTTCACGCCGCGGTTGATGTACCCGGTCATGAGCTCGTTCACCAGGACGGACTCGCGCCAGTGGGCGTCGCGGGTGCCCGGACCTCCGCCCGCCTCGACGGGGACCTGGGTGCTGGAGTACATGGCTCCACCGTTCTTGCCGACGAAGTTGTCCACGGCCTTCGGACCGATGAAGAACGGGTTCGCCGAGCCCGGTCCGGTCAGGACCGCCGAGGTCCAGCTGGTCCCGAACCCCACCACGTGCATCATCTCGTGGAGGATCACGTCCTCCAGCCACCCCTCGGCCTCCATGGCCTCGAGATCGGCGGTGTCGAACTTCATGTGACCAAGGGCCGGGTGGAGCGTCGACCGGTTCACGCACGGTCCGGCCTGGCCGAGGATGTTGTTCACCCCGTCGATGGGCGCCGCCTCGGCGAGGATGAGCACGTCGTCGACGTCCTGGGTGACCCGGACGTTCCCGCACCCGATCGCCGCGAGCTCCGTCCCCGTCAGGTTGATGTAGAGGAAGGGGACATCGCCCACGATGAAGGACTCGATCCGGTTCTTCGCATGCACGAAGGCGCGTGCCTGGGCGTCCGACAGGGGGGTGAGGAACCGGAGCGAGACGTCGTACCGGTCGAGCGGGGGCCGGGCCACGCCGTTGAAGTCGACCCCGGGAATGGCGCCGCTCGAGGCGTGAACGGTCTGGACGGGTTCCGTGCCGAACGTCCAGCGGTCGGCGTGGGCGACCCCCCTGAAGTCCGTCGTGGTGGTGGCCGTGGCGATCGAGCCCCCGCCGGCGGTGACCGCGAAGGTCACGGGGACGTTGGGTACGGGGTCGCCGACGGCATCGACCACCATCGCCGCCGGCGCCTGGACCACCTCCTCGAGGGGAGGACCGACCTGATCGAGTGCGGAGACTGCCGTGACCCGCGCCGGGACCGCTCCCTGCACGAACACGTTGACGTACGCCGTTCCGGAGACGCGGGTCGCAGGCGCGTTTGCGTCGTAGGTCGCAACGATGGTGGAGAACCCACGACCCGTGCCCGTGACCAGGCCGGACGCGGACACCGTGGCGACCGCAGCGTTGCCGGTGGACCAGGTCACCGTCCGGCCGACCAGGGTCTGGCCGCCGGCGTCACGAACCGCGACCTGCGCCTGGACGGACGCGCCGACGAGGAGCGGCGACTGGATGGTCGTGACCACGGAGGCGACGACCGCGAGGGTGACGGTGCTGACCGCCGACCCGCTCTGCCCCTCGCTCGTGGCGACGATGTTCGCGGTGCCAGCACCGACGGCGGTGACCGTTCCCGTTGCCGACACGGTGGCCACCGCGGGCGCCGATGAGGACCACACGACGGTACGGTTAGTCAGGACGGTGTTCCCGGAGTCGCGGAGCACGGCCGTGGCGGCGGTCGTCTGGCCGGTGGCCAGGGTCGGCCGGGCCAGGGCCACGGTCACCGTTGCGACGGCCGCCGGGCCAGCAGTGCTCGTCCCTTCGGAGGACCCTCCGCAGGCGGTCGTGAGGACGGCGACGAGGACGGCGACGGAGGAAATTCTCCAGCGATTTCTCAAGGTCCACTCCTGGATGGGGGCCGGGCCGGCGATCTGGGAACGGGATTCTAGCCGGTTGCCGTCCGCCGCGCCCGACACTAGGGTGCCCCCATGTCAGGGGACCTGTGTGGAAAGGTGTTTCTCGTCACCGGAGCCAACGTCGGGATCGGTCGCGTCACGGCCACGGAGCTCGCGCGACGCGGCGGGCGGGTGATCCTGGCGGGGCGGTCGGAGCCCCGCACGGCCCCCGTGGTCGAGGCGATCCGGAAGGAAACCGGGAACCCGGACGTGGAGTTCCTCCAGGTGGACCTCGCCGACCTGGACTCGGTCCGGAGCGCCGCGGGCACGTTCCTGGCCCGGAAGCTCCCGCTCCACGTGCTCGTCAACAATGCCGGCCTCGCCGGCGTCCGCGGCCTCACGCCGCAGGGATTCGAGACCACCTTCGGGACGAACCACCTCGGCCCCTTCCTCCTCACCCTGCTCCTGCTCGACCGGCTGAAGGAGACCGGCAAGGAGACCGGCGACGCCCGCGTGGTCAACGTGGCCAGCCGCGCCCACGTCCGGGCGAAGGCGATCGACTGGGAGGCCCTCCGGAGCCCGGGGACCTCCACGGGGGGGCTCGACGAGTACTCGGTCTCCAAGCTCGCCAACGTCCTCTTCACGGCGGAGCTGGCCCGCCGCCTGGCGGGAAGCGGCGTGACGACGTACGCACTCCACCCGGGCGTGGTCGCGACCGAGATCTGGCGCGAGCTCCCCTGGGGCCTGCGCCACCTGGCGAAGCTCTTCATGATCACGCCCGAGGAGGGAGCCCGCACCACCCTCCACTGCGCCACCGCGCCGGTGACGGAACTCGAGAACGGTGCCTACTACGACTCCTGCAAGCCGGTGCGCCCGAACCGCGCCGCCTGCGACCCGGCACTGGCAGCCGAGCTCTGGCGACGGAGCGTGGAGTGGACCGGGGCCCCCTCCAGTTCGTAGAGGGGGATGCCCGCCGACCGCGCGGCCCAGAGCCCTGCCCCGACCTGGACGAAGTGCGGGTCGAGCGCGGCGCGGTACCAGGCGCCGGTGCGGGCGTGGATGGCCGTGTCGGACCGCTCCGCGTCGAGCACCTCGTCGAGGTCGTGCCGGGTGACGGCCTCCAGGTAGAGCAGCCCCCGGCTGGCGGCGGCCAGGTTCGCGATGGCGCGCGCCGCCCGTCGGTCGTCGAGGTACTGCAGCACCCCCTGGCAGACCACCAGGTCGAACGTCCCGCGCGGACGCCAGGCCGAGATGTCCCGGAGCAGGTGGCCGAAGCGCTCGCAGGCGAAGGGCGAGACGTCGGTCGAGACGTACCGGACCGCGGGACGACGGCGGCGGAACCAGCTCCTCCAGTACCCCGGTCCGGCCCCCACCTCGAGCACGGCGCGGAGCTCGACCCCCAGCCAGTCGGCGAGGCCGGCCACGCCCGCCGCCAGCCGCCCCACCTGGGACGCGGAGTGAACGCGGTCGGGCCCGCGGTAGTGGCGGCGGTAGTAGGCCTCGTCGAATCGTTCCCGGGCGGACATGGCGCGGGAGAAGAGCACGCGGGTGGCGGGTGCGCAACGGCCGCCGTCCCGGGTGGGGCCCCCCCAGACGACGGGTGGAGTCGCGCCGCGCCGGCTCCTACCTTGTTGGCCTCCGGAGGGTTCCGATGATGGCTCCACGCTCGCTTCGCCTCGCCACCGCCGGCCTCGCGGTGCTGGCCCTGGCCCTCACGGGCTGCGCATCGGCCCGCCTCTCGGCGGCCCGGGACGAATTCCTACGGTCCGAACTGGAGGCCTGGGTGTACCCGCAGCCCTGCGGCACGCTCTGGCCGGAGGTGCTGCGGCAGGTCGCCAGCGAGGGCTACTCCCTCGTGGGCGCCGACCGCGCCGCCGCCGGGGAGCGGCCGCAGTCGGGCACGGCGAACTTCTTCTCGGAGGGGTACGAGACCCGCGCGACGTCGGTGGGCGGGCTCCAGGCCGCGTCCGACTGGAACCGCTCCTGGATCCGCTACGTGGCCACGGGGACCCCGGCTTCCACCGGTTGCACCGTGCGTTACACGCGGGTCTCCCAGCCCGACACCGACGACCCGGGCAAGGTCTTCTCGACCCCCGACTGGGAGATGGCGCTCGCCCTCCTGCGCCGGGTCGATCCCCCGGCCGCGGCCCGGGTCGAGGCCGGCGTCCCGAAGCCCGCTCCCTAGCCGCGCGGGACGAGCCGGACGGCGGGTGCCTTCACGAGCGCCGATACCTCGCGCCCCGGTGCGAGTCCGAGATCCCGGGCGCCGGAGCGGGTGACGAGGGCCACGAGCGGAAAGCCGCAATCGAGCGTGACGCGAACGAGCGGCCCCTCGTTGACGAGCCGGATCACCTTCCCGCGCAGGTGGTTGCGCGCGCTCGTCGCCCCGGCCGGTGCACCCTCGAGGACCACCTCCTCGGCGCGGATGCAGGCGAAGGCCTCGCCCGGAAGCCCGCCCGGGTCCACCGAGACGAGGCGTGCCGGACCCGCCTCGACGATGACGAGACCCTCCTCGCGCGACACGACCCGGACCGGGATCACGTTCTCGGTCCCCACCACCCGCGCCACCTCGAGGTCGACGGGCGCGCCGAAGACCTCCTCCACCCGTCCCACCTGCCGGACGGCCCCGCCGGCCAGGACCGCGATCCGGGACCCGAGCGCGAGCGCCTCGGTCCGGTCGTGCGTGACCACGATCGACGGGATCCCCAGCCTGCGAAGGAGCGCGCCGAGCTCGCCCCGGAGCGACTCGCGCAGGGGCGCGTCGAGGGCCGAGAGGGGCTCGTCGAGCAGGAGGAGGCGCGGCCGGGGGGCGAGCGCGCGGGCGAGCGCCACCCGCTGCCGCTCGCCTCCGGAAAGGGTGCCGGTGCGCCGCCCGAGCAGTTCCTCGACCCGCAGCATCCGCGCCGTCTCCCCGACGCGGTCGCGCCGGTCCTCCCGGACGAGGTGCCCGAGCCCGAAGCCGACGTTCCCCTCCACGGAGAGGTGCGGGAAGAGGGCGAGATCCTGGAAGAGGAACCCGACCCTCCGGCGCTGCGGAGGGACGTGGACCCCCGCCGCCGCGTCGAACCAGGTCTCGCCGTCGAAGCGGATGGCCCCTCCGTCGGGCCGGTCCAGGCCGGCGACGGCGCGAAGTACCGTACTCTTGCCGGCCCCGGACGGCCCGAACAGCACCAGCACCTCCCCGGGCACGAGCGGCTCGTCGAGCCGGACGTGGATCGACGACCCGCCCGCGAAGGTCCGCTGGACGTCGAGCACCAGCCGCACGGTCATCCCGCCACCGGCCGGCGCCGGAGCGCGTAGGTGACGACGAGGACCAGGAAGGAGACGGTGAGCAGGAAGAGCGCCGTGCGCCCGGCCGTGGCGTAGTCGAGCTGCTCCACCGAGTCGAAGATGGCGATGGAGAGCGTCCGGGTCTCGCCGGCGATGTTGCCGCCGACCATGAGGACGACGCCGAACTCCCCGAGGGCGTGGGCGAAGGTGAGGACCGCACCGGCGACGATCCCGGGAAGGGCGAGCGGAAGGGTCACCCGGAAGAAGGTCCCGAGCCGCGACACGCCCAGGGTGTGGGAGGCCTCGACGAGGCGCCGGTCCACCGAGGAGAGGGAGGCGGCGAAGGGCTGCACCGCGAACGGGAGCGAGTAGAGGATCGACGCGACGAGCAGCCCCTCGAAGCTGAAGGCGAGCGGCCGGCCGAAGGTGGCGATCCAGGCCTGCCCCACGGGGCTGCGCGGCCCCATGGCCACGAGGAGGTAGAACCCGAGCACGGTGGGCGGCAGGACGAGCGGGAGCGCCACCACCGCCTCGATGACCGGCTTCCACCGCCAGCGGGAGGTGGCGAGCCAGGAGGCGAGCGGCAGGCCGACGACGAGGAGGACGACCGTGGTGAGCGCCGCAAGCGTGAAGCTGAGTCGGAGCGCCTGGAGGTCCATCCGTTCGCGATGCTAGCCCAACGCCGAGGGTCCCCGCATGGCGAGTTGACGGTCCGAGCCCCACCCGGGAGAATCGGGGTCGAGCTTCCAACCCTGAAGGGCGTGACCATGAAGAAGATCCTCGCCGCCGTGCTCCTCGTCTCCGCCTCCGTCCCGGCCTGGGGAGCGCCCCCGAGCGCCACGGACGGCGCCGCCCTCTACAAGAAGAACTGCGCCGCCTGCCACGGCGCCACGGGCCAGGGCGCGACGGCGCCGGCCGTCGCGGGCAAGCAGGGGAGCGTGGTGGCCAAGGTGGTGAACGCCCACCCGCCTCCGATGGACAAGATCACGCTCACCCCCGACGAGACGGCGGCGGTGGGTCGGTACGTCTCGACCCTGAAGAAGTAGCCGGAGCGTCCTCGGGCCACACCGGCGACGGGACGACCCCGTCCTGGAAGGTCACCTTTCCAACCAGGATGCAGCCCTTCATGCCGGGGCGGCAGTAGGCTCCGTCCACCTTCCGGCAGATCCCGTCGGCCTCGTAGCGGCAACTCCAGGAACTCACGCGGACCCCATCTTGGGTGCTCCGGCGAATCCTGGCAACGTCACCGCGGCTCGAAGGGGGATGGCGCGATCCGCGAACCCGTGGGACGGGCGTCCCTCGTCCGCGGGATAGGCCGCCGGACCTGACGGTCGCCTTTGGGGCGTGAACCCATTTGACTCCTTGGGCGATTCTCATGTTCGGCAAAACTGGAGTGAAAACATCATCGTCTTCTCGGAGATGCCCCGCGATGCGTCGCTCCGCTTTGCTCCTCCTCCCTCTCCTCGCCGCCCTCGCCAGTTGCACCGAAGGCAGCAAGGCGGCGCCATCGAACCCCCTCCTGCGGATGCCTGGGACCCAGCCCGGCCAGGTGACGCTGGACGGTTCGTCCCCCTGCTACGCCTGCCACGGGAGCGGCAACGGCCCCTGGGTGCGGCCGACGCCCGACCAGCGCAACCGGACCAATTACGAGGAGTACAACCTCTTCCGGGCCTGGCAGGGCTCGATGATGGGCAACTCGGCGCGCGACCCGCTCATGTTCGCGTGCCTCACCGTCGCCGCGCAGGACTCGATGCACGTCCTCGGCAACGCCGATGCGGTCGACCTCTGCATGCGCTGCCACTTCCCCAAGGGATGGCTGGAGGGGCGCGCCGCGGTCCGGAACGTGTCGGCCATGACCGGCGAGGACTACGACGGCATCCAGTGCACCTTCTGCCACCGGCTCTCCGACCCCTTCCCGCGCCCGACGGCGGAGGGTCCGCGCGAGGGCGGAACCTTCGCGGTCCACTACGACGAGCACGACAGCCCCGCGGTCCCCCCCCAGGCCCGCTCGACCAACGCCGCCCTCGGGACCTTCGCGGCCGACCAGGAGATGACCCGGACGATCCTGCGCCACTCCGGCATCCCGTTCTACGAGGGGCTCCAGCCCTTCTCGCCCCTCTACGACGAGGCCGGCGGCGGCCAGTACTTCGTGAGCCCGGCCCGCGAGGTTCGCGGCCCCTTCGCCGACGTCCTCCCTGGAGCGACCGAGCCCCATTCCCCCCTCTACAGCCGATTCCACAAGGGGCCCTTCATCTGCGGCACCTGCCACGACGTCTCGAATCCATTGATGGCCAACCTGGGGGCGACGGGGCAGCCCGACCTCCCCTCCGAGGTCCAGCCCTCCTACGCCTTCGGCCACGTGGAGCGCACCTTCTCCGAGTACCGCCTGTCGGCCTACGCGCAGCCGGGCGGCTCCCCCGGCAAGGGCAACTTCCGTCCCAACACCCCCTCGCGCACCTTCCCGGTGAACGGGTGGGAGACCGATCAGCCCGGCAACAACATCTCGAAGTGCCAGGACTGCCACATGTGCTCGCGCTGGACGCCGGGCTCGAACGATCTCACGAGCCCCGTGCGCCCCGAGCAGAGCGAGGAGCACCCCAACACCTGGACGCCCTGCCACGCCATGACCGGCGGGAACGTCTGGATGTCGGAGATCCTGGCCTCCATCGCGCCGGACAACGCCACGCCCGACGCACGCAACGTGTCGCTCCTCGTGGGCCGGGCGAGCGAGCTCACCTGCGATCCGATGCAGGGCACCTGGACGAGCCTGATGCCGGGCAACCTCCCGGCGGGGCAGCGACCGCCCGACATCGCCGGCGCCCTCACCCTCGCCGCCTCGCGCAACCGCGGCGTCCTCGGGAACGCGGCGAACATCACCGACCTCTCCTACGCCCCGTCCACCGGCGCGCTCACCTTCCGGATCCAGAACAACACCGGGCACAAGCTCATCTCCGGGTTCCCGGAGGGGCGGCGGATGTTCGTGAACGTCGTGGTGTCCCAGAACGGCGTGAAGGTCGGCGAGGTGAACCCGTACGACGCGGCCGCCGGCACGCTCCGCGGCCTGCCCGGCTCGCCGAGCAGCCCCCCGCTCGGACCGAACGAGGTCTTCTCCGACCCGCTCGTCTACGAGGTCGCGATGCGGAGCAGCATCACCGGCGAGGACCGCACCTTCCACTTCGCGCTCGCCACCAGCCGCTACAAGGACAACCGCATCCCGCCCAAGGGCTTCGACGTCGGCGGTGCGACCGAGCGGCTCGTCGAACCGGTGTGGGAGGGGATGTCGCGTCCCGACTGGTTCACGCCGGCCGAGTATGCGGGCGGCTACGACGAGGTCTCGCTCGTGGTCCCTCCTGGCGCCACCGACGTCGCGGTCCGGCTCTACTACCAGACCACGAGCCGGGAGTACGTCGAGTTCCTCCGGGACGAGATCAACGGGACGGGGCATCTCACCCTTCCCCGCGCGGCCTACGTCGCCCAGACCGATCCCTTCTTCACCGGGCTGCGCGCCTGGGGCGACACCATCTTCGCCCTCTGGGAGAACAACAAGGACCGGGACGGGGCCAGGCCCTACCTCATGGCCCAGGGCGCCTGGACCGCTCCGGTCACCCTCCGCGCCTCGCGCCGCTGAGCCTCCCCGGGTCTGCGGCGAACCCTCCTCCGCTCCCCTGGCTCCCAGGGTGAGGAGGTAGTCCACCATGAGCGAGTACGTGAAGGAGATCACCCAGGCCGACTTCGAGGCCGAGGTCGCGAAGTCGAGCTTGCCCGTCATCCTCGACTTCTTCTCCACCGAGTGCCCCCCCTGCGAGGCGCTCGCCCCCAAGTTCGACGCGGTGGCCGAGCAGTTCGCCGGCAAGGCCCGGTTCCTCAAGATCTTCCGCCAGGGAAACAAGGACCTCGCCTCCCGGCTCGGCGTCACCGGCAGCCCCACCCTCCTCTTCTTCAAGGGCGGCGCCGAGCAGGGCGAACGCATGAGCGGCGAGGAGATCAAGCGCACCGCCATCAAGGCCCAGATCGAGTCGCTCCTCGGGGCCTGACCCCTTCCACCGGAGGCACCATGGCCGAGCGATACGACGTGATCATCGTGGGTGCCGGACCGGCCGGCCTCTCGGCCGCCATCTACGCTGCCCGTGCGCGGCTGAAGACCCTCGTCCTCGACGAGAGCGTCCCGGGCGGCCAGATGAAGACCACCCACAAGGTGTCCAACTACCCGGGCTTCCCCGAGGACGTGAAGGGCGCCGACCTCGCCAAGGCCTTCTCGATGCAGGCCGAGCGCTTCGGCGCGAAGGTGCGCCGGGCGATCGAGATCACCGCCCACGACCTCACCGGCCCCCTGAAGACCTTCGAGCTCGACGAGGAGGAGCACGTCGAGGCCCCGGCGGTCATCGTGGCGACCGGGGCGAAGCCGCGGGAACTGGGCGTGCCGGGCGAGTCGAAGTACCGGGGCCGGGGAATCTCCTACTGCGCCACCTGCGACGGGGCCTACTTCGACGGCAAGGAGATCCACGTCATCGGTGGCGGCAACTCGGCCGTCGAGGAGTCGCTCTTCCTCACCCAGTTCGCGAAGAAGGTCACCATCGTCCACCAGTTCGACCACTTCCAGGCCGAGCCGGTGAGCGCCGCCGAGGCGCTTGCCCATCCGAAGATCGAGGTGATCTGGAACTCGGAGCCGCGCGCCTTCCTGGGCGAGAACCAGCTGGAGAAGCTGCGCATCGAGGACGTGAAGACGAAGGAGGTGCGCGAGCTCGCCACCGACGGCGTCTTCGTCTTCGTGGGCTACGTCCCCCGCACCGACCTCGTGAAGGGGCTCGTGAAGATGAACGAATGGGGTTACGTGGAGACCGGCGAGGACATGTCGACGAACGTCCCCGGCGTGTACGTCGCCGGCGACATCCGTTCGAAGCGCTTCCGCCAGATCACCACCGCCGTGGCCGACGGGACCATCGCCGCGCTGGCCGTTCAGAAGTTCGTGAAGGACCAGCAGCGGGTGGCCGCGTGAGCGACGCGGACGGTGGCGCGGGCCCCTTCGACGCCCTGGCCCAGCTCGAGAAGCTCTCCCGCGAGGAGCTCATCCGCATCATCCAGGACGACGCCAGGAACTGGCTGGCCCACGACGGGCTCTGGTTCCAGGCCGTCGAGAAGGCCCATGGGATGGAGGCCGCCATCGAGGCCGACCGGGCCGCCTGGGAGAAGTTCACCGTGGTCGAGGCCCGGCGGATCATGGAGCGGCTCGGCATGAAGCCCGGCGGGGGGATCCCCGCCCTCGTCGAGGCGCTCCGGCACCGGCTCTACTCCCGGCTCAACGTCCAGGAGGTCACCGAGCTCTCCGGGACGCGGGCCATGTTCGTGATGCGGGATTGCCGCGTGCAGTCGGCCCGGCAGCGAAAGGGGCTCCCCGACTTCCCTTGCAAGTCGGTGGGCATCGTGGAGTACTCGGAGTTCGCCCGCGCCATCGATCCCCGGATCCGGACCCGCTGCATCGCCTGCCCCCCGGATCCCCACGGCGCCGAGTTCTTCTGCGCCTGGGAGTTCACGCTGGATGAGCACGGACCCGAAGCTCGCTGACGGAATCGCCCGCGCCACGGCGACCCGCTACGGGGCCCTCTCGGCCACGAAGGACTCCCTCTCCTGCGGCCGGGCGCTCGACGTGGCGGCGCCTTGCCCCGGGGAGTACGTCGTGGACCTCGGCTGCGGCCGGGGCGGCGACGTGGCCCGCGCGGCCCTCCTGGTCGGGCCCCTCGGCTCGGCCACCGGGGTGGACGGGAGCGAGCGCATGCTGGCGGCGGCCACGGAGGCGCTCGCCGGTGTCCCGAACGCGCGCGTCGTCCGGAGCGACCTGTCCGCGGTCGCCCTCCCCGACCGCTGCGCCGACGTGGTGGTCTCGAACTGCGCCATCAACCACGCCCCGGACAAGGGGGCGGTCTACCGGGAGGTCCACCGCTTGCTCCGCCCCGGCGGCCGCTTCGCAGTCTCGGACGTCGTCTCGGAGGAGCCGCTCCCGGACTCGGTCCGCAACGACCCCGAGGCCTGGGCCGCCTGCTACGGCGGGTCGATCCCCGAGGCCGACTACCTCGCCGCCATCTCCGGCGCCGGCCTCGCCGACCTCGAGTTGGTTCGGCGCACCGAGCCCTACGAGAAGGGGGGCGTGCGCATCCGCAGCATCACCGTGACCGGGCGCCGTCCCGTCGAGGAACATCCATGAGGCTGTCCCGTCACGCCATCCTCGCCCCCGTCCCTGGGCGCGACCAGGTGCTCCTGGTTCAACCCCTCACAGGCCAGGCGGCGCTCCTCGAGCCCGAGAACGCCCGGGCGCTCGAGGGGCTGGCCGGCGGCGGCGACCTCCCCGGCGACCTCCCCGAGGAAGCGCTTCGCGAGGCCGGTTTCGTCGTCGACTCGGACGACGAGGACCGGGCCTTCGTCGATGCGGCCCGGATCGAGTGGCGGACCGAGGCCGCCAAGACGCCCACCCAGCTCGTGGTGGTCCCGAGCTTCGGCTGCAACCTCGCCTGCACCTACTGCTACCAGGAGCTCTTCGACCCGGCCGCCGCCGGGCTCATCGCCCCGGCCGCGGTCGACGCCTTCTTCACCTACGTCGACCGGCACCACACCGGAGAGTCGCCGCGCCCATACATCACGCTCTTCGGAGGCGAGCCGCTCCGCGACACCCCGGCCCACCACGACCGCATCGGCCGGTTCCTCTCCGGCGCCCGGGCGCGCGGCATGGAGGTGGCTGTGGTGACGAACGGCCACGACCTGGCCGCCTTCCTGCCGCTCCTCTCCTCCGGTCCGGTGAAGGAGGTCCAGGTCACGCTCGACGGCCCGGCCGCGCTGCACGACCGGCGCCGCCCACACGCCGGGGGCGCGGGCACCTTCGACCGGATCGTGTCCGGCATCGACGCGCTCGTCGCCGCCGGGATCCCGGTGAACCTGCGCGTCGTCGCCGACCGGGAGAACCTGCCGGCCCTTCCCGAGCTGGCGGAGTTCGCGGCCGCGCGGGGCTGGCTCGACCTGACCTCCTCCCGATTCAAGACCCAGATCGGGCGAAACTACGAGCTCTTCGGCTGCGCCAGCCGGCAGGAGAAGGGGGCCCTCTTCGATCGGGTCGAGCTCTGGGCCAGGTACGTGGAGCTCTCCGAGGTCCACCCGGTCCTGCGCCGCTTCCACCAGCCCCGGTTCCACGGCATCGGCCACCTGGCCGACGCGGGGGAACTCCCGGCCCCCAACTTCGACGCCTGCCCCGCGGCGAAGAAGGAATGGGCCTTCGGTCCGGACGGCGGGATCTTCGGCTGCACGGCGACCGTGGGCCACCCCGAGCACCGGCTGGGCACCTTCTTCCCCGAGCCCACCCGGGACGAGGCGGCCATCGCCCGCTGGCAGGGGCGGAGCACCCTCTCCATCCCCGCCTGCGACGGCTGCGCGCTCGCCCCGGTGTGCGGGGGCGGCTGCGGCGCCATCGCCTGGCGGGAGCACGGGACGCCGGTGGCGCCGGACTGCCGCCCGGTGGTGGCGCTCTACGGTCTCGGCGCCCGGTACCACGACCTGGGCGCCTGACCGCGGACCGCGTCACATCCCCGGCAACCGGGGGAACTGCTTGCGCTTCGACGCCTTGAAGTAGGCGCCCCAGCCCTTCTTGAGCCAGTGCCCCACCACGGGGAGCGGGACCATCTGCTCCTTCGTCGCGTCGCGGTGCACGTAGGCCGCGCCGTTCCCCATGTCCATGAGGCAGGTGATCGAGACGTGGGGCAGGTAGCTCTCCCGCTCCGGCCGCCCCGCCACGGTGGCCGCGATGTTCGCCGCCGCCACCCGCGCCATGACCTCGGCCAGGTGCCCCTGCTTGGCCCGCCAGGGAGGCCCGTCGAGCGCGGCCGAGTCGCCCACCGCCCAGACGCCGGGAAAGCCCGGGACGGCGCAGCCGGCGTCGATCTGGACGAAGCCCGCCTCGTTGCGGGGGAGGTCGCTCGCCGCGAGGACCGGGTGCCCTCCCTGGGCGGGGATGAAGGCGGTGAGGTCGCTCTCGAGCCGGGACCCGT
>CAIVAR010000163.1 GCA_903904005.1 uncultured Anaeromyxobacter sp. | reverse complement strand
GCTCCGGAGGTCAAGACGCTGCGGCGCAAGCTTTCTCGCCTGGCCCGAAGCGGCGGTGCGGTCCTCTTCGGCCGCCTCGTCGCCGAACGACGCCTCGCAGCCATCGGCCCCGCCCTCGGGTTCCTCTACGTGGACGGCCACGTCCGCGTCTACCACGGCCAGCGCGACATCCCGAAGGCCCACGTCGCCCGCATGCGCATCGCCCTTCCAGCGACCACGGACTACTGGGCGAACGACGTCAGGGGCGAGCCGCTCTTCGTCATCACCGCCGACGCGAACGCCGGCATGGTCGCCATGCTCCCGAAGCTCCTCGCGGAGATCCGTGCCCTCCTCGGGGAACGGCGCGTCACGGTCGTCTTCGACCGCGGCGGCTGGAGCCCCAAGCTCTTTGCCGAGATCATCGCCTCGGGATTCGACATCCTCACCTACCGTAAAGGCCAGCTCCGTCGCCTTCCCAGGCGAAGCTTCCAGACGCACACGGCCGTCCTCGACGGCCAGCGCGTCACCTACCAGCTCGCCGATCAGGGCATCCGCCTCCTCGGCGGGAAGCTGCGCCTCCGTCAGGTAACCCGGCTCGCCGACAAGGGCCACCAGACCCCGATCATCACGTCCCGCCGCGACCTGCCCGCCGTCGAGATCGCCTTCCGGATGTTCGAGCGGTGGCGCCAGGAGAACTTCTTCAAGTACCTCCGCGAGGAGTTCGCCCTCGACGCGCTCGTCGACTACGGCGTCGAGCCCGACGACGCCACTCGCGAGGTTCCCAACCCCAGATGGGCCGAGGCCGATGCCAAGCTCCACGCTGCCCGCGACCGCGTCGCCGAGATCACCCAGCGCATCGGCGCCGACGCCACGTTCAGGGAACTCGGTCTGTCGGAAGCCCGGCACGCCCTCCTGGACCGAGCCACGCGGCGTGAACTCGGAAACGCCATCGCGACGTCGGCGAAGCTCGAGCGGCGGCGGGCTGCGATCCCGCGCCGGATCCCCGTCGGCGAGCGGACCGAGGGCGACGTCATCAAGCTCTCTACCGAGCGCAAGCACCTCTCCAACGTGCTCAAGATGGTCGCCTACCAGGCCGAGAGCGACCTCGTCCGGAGCGTCGCCCCGCACTACCGCCGGGCCGTGGACGAGGGCAGGACCCTCGTGCAGGCCGCCCTGGGTTCCTCCGCCGACATCACCGTGGACGCGGCCAAGCGCGAACTTCGCGTCGTCCTCGCGCCCATGAGTTCACCCCACCGCAGCCGAGCCATCGCCGCACTCTGCCAGGAACTCACTGCCGCCGGCGTCGTCTTCCCGGGCACCCGCCTGCGCCTCGTCTACGCCGTCGCCGGCGTCACCCCGACCGAAAAGCGGACAACTTGAGCGCCGCCTGGGTCAGGAGTTCTGGATTCAGCTCCGCGACCAGTTGCGCGCGGCCGGGCCCGGAAGCCTCACCGAGGACGAGGCCGTGGACATCGTCAACGAGGCGAGGCGGGCCACGAGGGCTCGGTGATCCGGGCCGTCCTGGACTGCAACGTCGTCGGCGCCGCCCTGAGCGCGGGCAAGTGCGCCGACCTCCTGTCACGGGTGCGTCGGCGTGACGGTTTCGAGCTGGTCTGGTGGAGCGGGCCATGGCGAGCGCGCACATGGTCGCAACGGACCTCCTCCCTGCCGTCGACGTGGTGAAGGCCGATCCGTCGGACAACGTCTACCTGGCGACGGCGCTGGCCGGCGGCGCCCGGTGGGTCGTCAGTGGCAACACCCGCCATCGCAACGGCAAGCCGCGGAGCAGTGTCCCGGCCTCGTCCGCGGTGAGCGTCGTGGGCACCCGCTTCGGCACGCGCTACCTCTGCACCTTCGATGCCGGGTTGTCCTGCGTCCATATGCCTCCGCGCTTGAGGTGGGCGTACACGCGGTGGGCGGCGGCGCGGAGGTGGTTGAGGGTCTCGGACGCGAGGCCCCCCTTCCTGGGCAGAAGCGCATCACCTCCTTCACCGTCCAGAGCCGGTCCCCGATGATGATGTCGTTGGGCCTGGCGGATGTATTTAGCCTCGGGCGTGAGTGACACGGCGTACAGGATCTGCTTGCCGGGCTTGGCACGGGGCACGCCCCTTCCGGCGCCTCCCCGGTCGGGTTGTACCGGATTGACCGCTTGCGCTGGCCCCTCGGAGTGCTCTGCTCCGTGCCTACCCCGGAGGAAGCCCGTGAACTTCACCAAGAGGCAGGTCGGCGTAGCGGTCCTCGCAGGTCTCGCAGCAACCCTCATCGGAGGCGGCTGCACCAGCAGCACAGGAGACGCGGTCGCTCCGCCCACCGGACTTCACTACGCGAGCAACCCGGCCACCTACGCCGTGGGCCTCCCGATCCCCGAGAACCCGCCGGCCATCAGCGGCGGCCCGTCCATCTCCTTCGCGGTGTCGCCGGCGCTGCCGGCCGGTTTGATCCTTAACACCACCACCGGCGTCATCACGGGAACGCCCACGGCGGTGACGGCCAGGGCCGCGTACACGGTCACGGCGTCAAACTCCGGCGGGTCCGCTCAGGCGAGCTTGACGCTGACCGTCCGCGCCGATGTCTTGCCCCCGACGGGCCTTCACTA
The DNA here is from genome assembly GCA_903904005.1 of uncultured Anaeromyxobacter sp. Lineage (GTDB taxonomy): Bacteria > Myxococcota > Myxococcia > Myxococcales > Anaeromyxobacteraceae > CAIOAK01. The sequence goes on along the minus strand of CAIVAR010000163.1, from coordinate 11,328 downwards.
CGCGACCAACCCGGCCGTCTACATGACGACCGTGAGCATTCCCGCGAACCGGCCCATCGTCAGCGGCGGCGCCGTCACCTCCTACGCGGTGTCGCCGGCGCTGCCGGCCGGCCTGACGCTGGGCGCGACGAGCGGCGTGATCACCGGAACGCCGACGGCCGTGGCCCCCGCGGCGACGTACACGATCACCGCCTCCAACTCCGCAGGTTCCACGAAAGCCGGACTGGTCGTCACCGTCCGAGCCGACGTCCTGCCCCCGACCGGCCTTCACTATTCGACCAACCCGGCCTTCTACACGACCACGGTGGGCATTCCCGCGAACCGACCCGCCGCCAGCGGCGGCGCGGTGACCTCCTACGCGGTGGCGCCGGCGCTGCCTGCGGGCTTGAGCCTCAACACGGTCACGGGGGTCCTCACGGGCATCCCGACGGCCGTCGCCCTGCAGGCGACCTACACGATCACTGCTTCCAACTCGGCGGGTTCCACCACGGCCGGACTCTTCATCACCGTGAACGCCGCCGTGCAGCCGCCGTCCGGGCTCACGTACGCGAGCAACCCCGCCACCTACATCCTGAACAGCTCGATCCTCCCGAACACGCCGAGCAGCAGCGGCGGCCCGGTTACCTCCTACGCGGTGTCGCCGGCGCTGCCCGCGGGCCTGAGCTTCAACACGAACGACGGCGCCATCACGGGGATCCCGACGGCCCTATCGACGATGGCGACGTACACGATCACCGCTACCAACTCGGCCGGCTCCACGACGGCGGGGCTCCTCGTGGCGGTGAACGCCCCGCCCGTTCCGAAGCCTACCAGCCTGACCTACGCGACCAATCCCGCCGCCTACACCAAGGGCATGCCGATCTCGGCGAACGTCCCGAGCAGCGGCGGCGGAGCGGTGGCCTCCTATGCGCTGACGCCGGCGCTCCCGGCGGGGCTGAGCCTGAACACGAGCAACGGCTACGTCACGGGTACACCGAGCGCCGTCACCGGCCAGGCGACCTATACGATCACGGCGACCAACGCTGGGGGATCCGCCTCGGTGGGGCTCACCATCACGGTGAGCGCGTCCACCCCGGCCCCGTCCAACGTGTTCTACGCGACCAACCCGGCGATCTACACCGCCGGGGCGCCGATCATCCCGAACATACCCACCGCGGGCGGTGGACCCGTCACCTCCTACGCGGTGACGCCGCAACTGCCCCCAGGGCTTTCGTTCAATACGGGATCGGGCGCCATCTCTGGCACGCCGACGGGGGCCGCCACCCAGGCGAACTACACGATCACGGCGAATGGCCCAGGGGGAAGCTCCGCGCCGGTGACTCTACCCATCACCGTCAACCCGGCACCACCCACCTTCTCCTATTCCCAGAACCCCGCCATCTACACGGCCGGATCGACCATCACGAACAACTCCCCGGTCCTCACGTCGGGTAGCGCGACCTCGTACTCGATCTCGAGCCCGGTTCCCGCCGGTCTGAACTTCAGCACGGTCACGGGAATCATCTCCGGAACGCCGAGCGCCTTATCGCCCACGACCACGTACACGGTGACGGCGAACCTGACGGGAGGTGGCACCGCGACGGTCTCCGTCTCCATCCAGGTAATCGCGGCAACGTCCGCCCTCATCTACTCGAATAGTTCACCGGCCTACCAGTTGAACGCCCTCATCACCTCGAACACACCGACCCTCAGCAGCGGCTCGTCCACTTCGTGGGCCATCACGCCCTCGCTCCCCACGGGCCTGTTCTTCAGTCTGACCACGGGTATCATCACGGGGACGCCGACGGTCGTGTCCCCCCCGACCACGTACACGGTAACGGCAACCCTGTCGGGTGGCGGCTCCGCGACGGCCGCCTTGCTCATCGCGGTCATCCCGGCGAACGCGTGGGGCAAGATCGCCATCGTCGAGAACCCCCTGCCGCCGTCGACCGATTCACCGCAGAACCTCAGCTACACGGCAGTCTACACGTCCAGCACCAATCCCCCTTTGTTCAGCCGGAAGATCCGGGTCCAGCTGATCGACAGCGCGGGGATCACCGGCGATACGCAGGTGGTCATCAACTTCGGGCTCGACCCGGCTTTCCCGGCTCCGACGAACCCACCTACCTTCGGCTCCGGCGGGGCGACCGCCCTTAATTGCCCTAACCCGGTCTCCACGGCCGCGCCGACGTGCGACATGGTCGTGAACCTGCCCTTCGCAACTCCGCTCGCCACTTACCACGTGCTCGTGAAGGTGGCGGGGGCCGTGACGACGCAGTACAACGCCTACAATAAGATCCAGATCGCTCTGGCACCGGACGCGACCCCGGGCCCCGGAACGATCGAGTTGCTGACCCAGGCCGGGAACAAGCTTCCCCTCGGCTTGAAGGCTCCTCTCTGGGTGAAGTGGAAGAAGCCGGCGATCATCGACAGTTTCACCGTGAACCTGAACGTGTCAGGCGCGTACTTCTACTCGTTCGCGCCCGGCGCCAACACGCAGATCGTGACGACGACGACCGCGACGTGCAATCTCGACTTCGACGGAACCTCGGCCAGCTTGGTCGGTTGCGGCTTCGGCCTGGTCGCCGGTCCGGGGTCGGGAACAGGGCAGGCCACCGTGACCGGCAGCGTGGTGGGTGCGAAATCTTCGTACACCGTCGCGCCTCTCGTCCTCGATGTCGTCCAACCCCTTTCGACCCGGAGGACTGTCGCCTTCCAGAACAATTCCTCGACGCCACTCTGGGTGGGAATCACGGGTGGAGCCGGCAACTCCTTCCTCGACCCCACGTCACCCGTGACGTCGGGAGTCGTCACGAGCGCCCAACTCCAAAACGGCGCCGGGTCGCAGTGCGGCACGACCAACCCCGCCGCCGCCTGCCCCATCGGGACGACCTGCGTCCAGGGAGGAGCGGGCGGTGGGGGAGCGGGCGTATTTCAGTGCTTCTACGACCTGCCCTCCTTGAGCAGTTACGCCCTCGCCCCGAACTCGCAGACCCCCATCACCTTCTCCATCTCCGGATCGAGCCTCTCGCCACAGGGCATGATCTGGTCCGGCAACTTCTACGGCCGCACCGGCTGCGCGACTGGGCAGTGCGAGAACGGATACTGTGGGGAAACGACACCGGGCGGGGCCTGCTCGCCCGGGACGGGTAGTAAACCCGGAATCAATACACTCGCCGAGCTGACATTCCAGGCCGACCCTGCGCCGGACTACTACGACGTTTCGATCATCAACGGCGCCAACTTCGCGGTCCAGTTCGCACCATTGGTCCCCACCAGTGTCGCGTACTCGTGCGGCACGGCAGGCAGCATGAAGCCATCCCCGGACCTCAGCCTCACCGCGGCCACATGGAAGATGAACGTCACGACCAGCGCGAGCTTCCCCCCTCTCCCTTCGGGAACTACTTGGCCGTCCAATTACGACGCGATGAGCTACTACCTGCTCGTCTCGACCACGACCGGAACCAAGCAGTGCTACCAGCAGTCGGATTGTACGGGTAACCCGTCAGGGACCACGTGCGGATACGACATCGCGTTGCTAGTGAACAACTATGACGCCACGGCGCGCTGGTGTGGGCAGAAGCTCGCCTGGATGACGGCCAACGAGATCTGGGGGAAGGCGCCGGCACTTGCTAGCGCGGGAGCCCCGTTCTACTTCACGTCCTCCCCTCCTGCGCCGACGGGAGTGAACCCGGTCACGTACGGCGATCTCCAAATGTGCGTCAACTACACCTACACTCCCTACGCGCTGAACGAGGGGAACAACCCATACCTGGCGTGCGGCGGCGTGATGTGGGGAACTACCCAGAACCCGCTGCCGATCGGGAACTACAGCACCAGTCCCGCTCCGTACAACAACCCGTCAGGCCTGAAGATCACCACTCCGAACCCGGGGATGCCGGTCCAGACGATAAATGTCAACTGGATCCAGTACGTCCTGCCGACTATCCAGTGGCTCAAGCAGGCATGCCCGACCTGCTACACGTTCCCGTTCGACGATGCTTCCTCCACGTTCACCTGCGACGATGGCGGCGGGCTTCTCAACTACAGCGTCACCTTCTCCGACCTGGATCCGGCGCCGTGACGTAAGTCACGCACCAAAGCTGAGAACGTCTCACGTGGCCGGCCCTCCGGGGCCGGCCACACTCATTTCCACGCGCCGAAGCCACACGCCCATCTGGTAGACGTTTCCGGATGGATCTCGTGCGCGCAGTGGGAATCCTTCTCCTCTTCGCCTCCTCGACCGGGGCGCTCGTAGTACCCACCATCGCCGGCGCCGAAGACCGCCCCGCGACCGGGAAGGAGAACCAGGCCAAGGCCCAGGAGCTCGTGAAGAAGGGCGACGGGCTCATCGAGGCGACGCGCCCCGCCGAGGCGCTGGCGACCTACACCCAGGCCATCGACGCCGACGGAAGCCGCGAGAAGATCGTCGAGATGGACACGTCGACGTGCTCGGCGATGGCTTTGAGGGTCGAGCCAGCCAAACGCAACGCCAGGAGCTCCTGATCGGTATCCTGAAGGGACGTCATCCACGATGCCAGGTCGACAGCGCTGATGATGTCCCTCTGGGGATTCACTTGGAGTGCGGTGGCCAGGCCCGGGACGAAGCGGCGCTTCAAGTCCACCGCTCGTAGCCACCCCCAAACCTCGAACTCATTCATCGGCTGGAGCCAAAGAGGCTCGACGCCATCGCCGCCACACCGGGGCAGAAGCCCGGCTGGCCATCCGGTCCCGGCTGCGCCCATCACGCGCTGCGCGTGCCCGTCCTGCATGCCCGGATGGGTACAACGGATCTGACCTATTCGGACGGGGCGTATCCGGATCCCCGAAACCTCGGTACCGTTTCACCAATGGTTCGCTGACCACGAGAGGGAGACGCAAGATGTTCACTCGACTCGGATTCCTCGCCGTCCTGACCACGGTCCTCGTGGCCTGCGCCACCTCGCAGAAGGCGGAGACCGCCGTCAACGCCCGGTTCGTGGGGCAGCCCGTCGACTCCTTCTTCGCGCGCTACGGAGCCCCGCGCTCGTCGTACGCGCTGAACAACGGCGGTTCGGTCTATCGCTGGCGCGGCGGCGAGACGTCGAAGGCCCCCCTCGACGACGGATCGAGGAACGCGAAGCCCCTCGCGGCCGGCGGCGGGAGCAGTTCCAGCACCTCCTCCCATACCTCGAGTCCGCAACCCGGAACGACCGTGACCGAGTCGTCCACCACCACCGTGAGCGGCGGGTTCTCGATTCCCCAGAGCCTCCTCGTGCCCCCCAAGCCACCCATCCCGATCTTCTGCGAGGCGGACATCAGCGCGGACGCCAAGGGCATCATCACGGGGTTCCACGTCAGCCAGGACACCGAGGGCGTGGGGTTCAGCATCTCGCGTTGCGCCGAGGTCTTCGACGTGAACTAGCCTGGCCAGCCAGATAGCTCCGCCCTGCGCCGGCAGGAGCGCCAGGACCGCTGCCGTGGGCATCGACGACGCGCTCACAAGCCTCCCACATGAAGAACCTCTCATGGTACTGACATCCCCATCATGGAGTGTCGGCACTGCTCGTTTCCGAACCCCTTCTGGGCCCGCCGGTGTGACCGGTGCGGGGCATCCCTTCGCTCGACCTGGGTGATCATCGGGCTTCCGGCGCTGGCCACCGTGCTCCTGGCGGTCGCTTTCCTTCTCCTCGCCCGCCCCTGACCGACGCCGGCTACGCCTGCTGGGGAACCGGCAGGAAGGAGATCGTGTCACCGGCACCGACGGCCGCGTGCTCGCGCTCGCGAACCGAGATCGCCAGCAGGGCCGCGCCGGAGGCCTGCGCCTCGGTCCCGAAGAATCCCGCCATCAGGCGGCCGTCGACGGTCGCCGTCCATCGGCCTGCCATCTTCCGCACGAGCACCTCGTGCGGCCCGATCCGGAAGTCGGGGGGCTCCCTCATGGAGCGGATCGTTATCATCGAAGCGCCCCCGACATCCATCGGTCATCCGCGGGACGCCCAAGTGGGGGAGACTCCCTCAGGTCCCTTGTCCGGGAACGCCGATCGCCTAGGCTCCGACCCGTCCATGGTCCCCGCGGCCAGCACCATCCGTCTCGACCACGACCGTCGGCCCAATGCCGCGGCATTCATGGCGCTCGCGTTCTTGCCCCGCGGGCGGACGCCCTCGCCGTTCTCGGTTCCGGCCGCGACCGCGTCCTGGAAGGGATTGCTCCCGGGCGACGAGCTGGCCCGGGCCCTCCAGTCCGTCTCCATGCCCCCCGATCGGGGGTTCGTCCACCCCGTCCACCTCCAGGCCATCACCCTCCGGCTGATGATGCGGCTGCTCACCCATCCGGGATTCCCGATCCCCATCTGGCGGCTCATGCAGGTCCGGAACCGCTTCGTGCAGCACCGGCCGGCCCGGCTCGACGACCGGCTCGACGTCTCGGCCCGGATCGCCGCCTGGCGATTCGTCGCGCGGGGAGTGGAGATCGACGTCGCGGTCGAGACCCGCTCCCCGGAGGGGCCAGTCCTGGAGTCCACCACCGCCTTCTACTCGCGGGGCCGCTTCGGCACGCCCGTCGTCGCGGAGCCGGTCCCCGCGCCTCCGGAGCCCCCGGTGGGGAGCGCGCCCTTCCCTCCCGTCCCCCCGGCCGGCGCCTGGGCCTACGGCCAGCTCACCGGCGACTACAACCCGCTTCACTGGTGGTCACGCCAGTCCCGGGCCATGGGATTCCAGGGGCCATTCGCTCACCCCCACCGCGTGCTCGGTCCCGTCCTCGACGCGCTCCCGGGGGTCGATCCCTCCGGCCCCCTCCAGGTCGACGCCTGGTTCCGGGGGCCCGTCTACTACGACCGGCCCCTCGCGCTGTCGAGCCGGAGGGACGGCGACGCGACGTCCTTCGCCATCCGGGTCGAGGGCGATCCGCGTCCGGCCATCGCCGGCGTCGTCCGCTCCTGACGGATCACCCCGCGAGCTTGCGCCCCACGTGGGCGAGGACCTCGCTCATCGGCGCCGAGGGGCTGAACTCGATCGACTCGTAGTCCTCGTCCACCCGGACGGTGTGCCCGGCCGGCCAGTGGTACACCTGCCCGGCGGTCACCCGCTCCGTGCGGCCATCCCCGTACGTCACCTGGATGCTTCCCTTGAGGACGTATCCCCAGTGCGGGGCGTGGCAGAGGTTTCCGGGCAGCCCCTGGAGGAGGGGCGTGGCGTCCGCTCCACGGGGAAGGTGCACGTGCGCCACGTTGAGGCCGCCCCAGTCCACCGTCTGGAACTTCACGCCTCCGGCGTCGATGGTGCTCGGCAGGTTGCTCGCGATTGCGTTCATGGGCTCACCTCACGGGGTGGGGATCCACCCCTTGGCTCGGGTTCGCCCGTTCGTCTAATCTCCCCGCCCGGTGAACCGGGTTTTACGCCCCGTATGACCGGGCTTCGTCGACCCGCCGGGACCCCCTACCCCGGCAGCCGGAGCGGCAGGCTCCGCAGCCGCTGGCCTGTCGCCGCGAAGACCGCGTTCGCCAGCGCCGGCGCGATGGGCGGCACCCCGGGCTCGCCCACGCCGGTGGGCGGCCCATTCCCGGGCACGAGGTGGGTCTCGATGGACGGGCACTCGTCCATCCGGAGGAGGTCGAAGTCGTTGAAGTTCGACTGCTCGACCCGCCCCTTCTTCCAGGTGATCTCCTGCTTCAGCGCCGCGCCGAGGCCGAAGACCACCGAGCCCTCGAGCTGGGCCGCGACCAGGTTCGGGTTCACGGCGAGCCCGCAGTCGAGGGCGATGACCACCCGCCTCACCCGGATGGACTTGCCCTCGACCTCCACCTCGACGACCGCCGCCGCGAAGCTGTCGAACGAGGCGTGCTGGGCGATGCCGCGGAACCGCCCGGGCGGCAGCGTGGCGCCCCATCCGGCCTTGGTGGCGACGAGGTCGAGCACCTCCCGGTTGCGGGGCGCGCCGCCGAGCAGCCCCTTGCGGAAGAGGTACGGATCCTTCCCGGCCGCGTGGGCCAGCTCGTCGACGAAGCTCTCCACCGCGAAGGCGGTGTGCGAGTGCCCCACCGCGCGCCAGAAGCCGACCGGCACACCCTGGTCCTGCGCGATGAAGCGCACCGAGACGTTGGGAACCGCGTAGGGCACCTGGTCGGCCCCCTCGAAGGCGGCGTCGTCCGACCGGCCCATGAAGTAGCTCGCCACGTTGCCCGCGGTGCGCTTGACGCCCGTGGGTACCCAGAACGGAAGCGTGGCGGCGACGACGTCGGGGACGAACTGCTTCATGATCGACTGGGTGACGACCCTGTGCTCCCAGGCGACCGGGGCGCCGTCGGCAGCGAGCCCGCCCCGCATCACGTGGAGGGCGGCCGGCCGGTAGACGTCGTGACGGAAGTCGTCCTCGCGGGACCAGGCCACCTTCACCGGCGTTCCGGCGGCCTTCGCGCACCAGATGGCCTCGGCCACGTAGTCCTGGGCGAGGCGCCTCCCGAAGCCACCGCCCACGAGCGTCGTGTGGATGACGATCTGGTCCGAGCCGAGGCCGGTGAGCTGCCGCGCGATCTCCTTGGCGACGCCGGGCGCCTGGGTCGGGGCCCAGACCTCGCAGCGGCTCCCGGTGACGAGGGCGGTCGCGTTCTGCGGCTCCAGCGTGGCGTGGGCGAGGAACGGGGCGTGGTAGCTCGCCTCGACCCTGCGCGCGGCGCCGGCGAGCGCCTTCGCCGCGTCCCCGTCGCTGCGGACCCCCTTGCCCTCCCCCGCCGCTGCCTCGCGGTACGCGGCCAGGAGCGAGACCGAGTCGAGACCGGCGTTCGGCCCCTCGTCCCAGGTGACGCGCAGGGCGTCCGCCCCGTTCCGGGCCGACCAGGTATCGCGGGCCAGAACCGCGACGCCCGCCGGGATCCGGACCACGTCCACGATCCCGGGCATCGCCTTCACCGGTGCGGCGTCGAACCCCTTCACCGTCCCGCCGGGAACCGGGCAGCGCACGATCGCCGCGACGAGCATCCCCGGTACCCGAACGTCGATCCCGAAGACGCCGCTGCCGTCGATCCTGGGGCGGGCGTCGACGCGCCGGAGCGGCTTGCCGATGATCCGGAATCCCTCGCTCCGGAGCCGCGGCCGGCGGGGGACGCCGGAGCGGGCGGCCTCGTCGGCGAGCTCGCCGTAGGTGGCCCGCTTCCCGGTCGCCGCGTGGACGATGGCCCCGTTCGACGCCACGCACTCCGCGAACGGCACGCCCCACCGGCGCGACGCCGCGCTCCGCAGCATGTCGCGCGCCGTGGCCCCCGCGAGCCGCATCGGCTCGAAGTCGGCCTTCACGCTCGCGCTCCCGCCGGTGAGCTGGACGAGGTTCTCCGGATTGTCGTAGGCCCGGTCGGCGGGGGATGCGATCACCCGCATGTCCTCGAGCCCGACCTCGAGCTCCTCCGCGACGAGCATCGCCAGCCCGGTCTGGATCCCCTGCCCCATCTCGACCTCGGGGCAGACGAAGGTGATGCCGTCGGGGGCGATGCGCAGGAAGGCGTTGGGGGTGAAGGTGCCACCGCCCTTGCCGGCGTCGGCCCGGGCCGTCCGCGGGGCGTGGATCTCCACGAGGAGGCCGCCCCCGACCGCGGCGCCCACCTTCAGGAACTGCCGGCGGGTGAGGCTCATGGCGCCGGCCCCGCCGCGCGGCGGACGGCGGCGCGGATGCGCGGGTAGGTTCCGCAGCGGCAGAGGTTCCCGGAGAGGGCCTCGTCGATCTCGGTGTCGGTGGGATGGGGCTTCGCGTCGAGCAGGGCGGCCGCGCTCATGAGCTGCCCGGGCTGGCAGTAGCCGCACTGGGCCACGTCGAGCTCGAGCCAGGCCTCCTGCAGGACGTGGAGCCTGCCCCTGCCGAGCCCCTCGATGGTGGTGACCGACCGACCCTCCACCGAGTCGACATCGGTGAGGCAGGACCGGGTGGCCTGCCCGTCGACGTGGACGGTGCAGGCCCCGCAGAGCCCGGCGCCGCACCCCAACTTGGTGCCGGTGGCGCCGAGCACGTCCCGGAGGACCCAGAGGAGCGGCATCCGCCCCGGGACGTCGACCTGGACCGGCTTCCCGTTCAGCGTGAAGGAGATCATCGGCCCCCCGCCCAGGGAGGCCTACGGCAGCTGGAGCTGGGCCGAGACGCCGAGGTGGTCGGAGGCGTGGAGCGGCGGCGTGGTGGCCGTGACCGCGGTGGCGCCGAAGGTCGTCATCGTCCACGGACCCGCGCCCCAGGTGAGGACGAAGTCGATCCGCTGCGACATGGTCCCGGCCAGGAGGTCGCCGTTGAAGCCCCAGGTGAGCCCCGGCTGGCCCGGATTGGCGAACAGCCAGGCGTCGGCGAACGGCGACCGGACGCCGACGAGCGGCGTGAACTCGGGAACCCCGAGATCCGGGAAGGGGATGAGGCCGGTGAGGAAGTTGTAGGTGAATCGCAGCGGGCTCGTGACCGGCTGCTCGGCCTGGGTGTTCATGTCGCCGACGAGGATGGTGGGGATCGGGTCGAGCGCGATGGCCATGTTCACCTTGGAGGCGATGAGCTCGCCCGCCTGGCCCAGCTGGAAGATGAAGCCGGGGATGGGCGGCGGCGTCGGGATCTCCTGGACCTCCAGGTGGGTCTCGAAGACGCGGAACCAGCTGCCGTTCTTCGACACCTCGACCATGTTCCAGGCCCGCCGGTCGGGGATGGACACGCCGGTGCCGCTGATGGGGAACTCGACCATGGTCGCGTAGGTGCCGCCGTCCGGGTGCCGGGTGGAGAGACCCTTGCGGACCAGGATCACGTCGCGGTCGGTGTAGCGGACGTCGATCGCCGAGGCGGGGCCGACGAGCGGATTCACCGCGCAGAGCTCGGCGTCGAAGGACTGGGTGAGTGCGGCGACGTCGTACTGGAGGCCGAGGGCGAGGAGCTCGGTCTGCAGGGACGCCAGGAAGTCGTAGACCACCGTGCTCGCCACCGGTTCGTTGATGGCGTCGAAATCGCCCAGGCAGACGACGGGCGCGCCGGTCCGCCAGATCGCCACCTCCTGGAGGCCGATGACGTCGGGGTTCTGCGCCGCGATCCCGGCGGCGAGCACCTTGGCCCGGGCCGGGAAGTTGGTGGCCTGGACGTCGCTCCAGACCAGGAACGTCGCCACCGCGGCCTCCTCGGGGCTGGCCGCCTCGGCGATCGAGAAGATGTCGCCGCCCAGGTAGAGGTTCTGGCTGACCACGGTGAGCGTGGTGGAACTGCTCGAACTGCTCGAGCAGGCACTGGCTACGAGGAGGAGGGCAGCGAGGGATCGGCGCATCGGGGGCTCCTGGCGGTCGAGGCTTCCCGGCCGCGCGCGACCGGATTCAACTGCATATTCCGTTTCGAGACGACCTTGCAATGGCAACCTGATAACTAGC
>CAIVAR010000162.1 GCA_903904005.1 uncultured Anaeromyxobacter sp. | reverse complement strand
TGAAGATGCCGATGACCACGCGGGGCGCCTCGGCCGGGGCGAAGCCCACGAAGGAGGAGAAGCGCTTGTCGAGCGAGTAGCCGCCGGTGGCGGCGTCGGCCTTCTGGGCGGTCCCGGTCTTCCCGGCGATCCTCCAGCCGGCGAGCCGGGCCTTCTTGCCGGTGCCGTCGGGGTCGGCGACCACCCCCTCGAGCCAGCGGGAGACCTGCTCGGCGGGCTCGGCCGAGACCACGCGCCGGACCGGGGTCGGGACCGCCTCGGAGAGCACGTCGCCCGAGACCGGGTCGACGACCCGCCGGACGATCCAGGGCTTCATGAGGATGCCCCGGTTGGCGATGGCCCCCATGGCGAGGGTGATCTGCAGCGGGGTGGCGGTCATCCCCTGCCCGAAGCTCATGGTGGCGAGCGAGATCTCGGCCTTGGGGTAGGGGATCTGGCCGCGCGGCTCGCCGGGGATCCCGATCTGGGTCCGCTCGCCGAGGCCGAAGGCCAGGAAGGCCTGCTGCAGCCGCTCCCGCCCGAGCCGCTGCCCCACCTTGGCCGCGCCGATGTTGGAGCTCGCCGCCATCACCCGGGCCGGCGGCACCCAGCCGAGCCCCTTGTGGTCGTGGATGGTGTGCTTGCCCACCGGCCAGCGCCCGTTCTCGCAGAAGATCGACGTGGTGGGGGTGATGGCCCCCTCGTCGAGGGCGCGGGCGAGCACGAGCGCCTTGGCGGTCGAGCCGACCTCGAAGGAGTCGAGGACGGCGCGGTTGCGCATGTCCTCCTTGCGGGGCGCGTTGGGGTTCAGGAGCGGAGCCGTGGCGAGCGCCAGGATCTCGCCGGACGACGGGTCGATGACCACGGCCATCCCGGAGGCGGCGCGCGCCTGCTGGACCGCCTGCACGAGGGCCCGCTCGGCGGCGTTCTGCAGCCCCTGGTCGATGGTCAGCTCGACCCGCGCCCCCTCGAGCACCCGCTCCGGAACGGGGCCGGCGGCGAGCAGGTGGGCGCCGCGGGCGTCGCGCAGCGAGGGAAGCCGCATGGCCTCGCCCTGCAGCGACTCGTCCCAGGCCTTCTCCACGCCCTCGAGCCCCTCGCCGTCGTCGCCGACGATCCCCAGGATCTGCCCGGCCAGCTCGCGGCGCGGGTAGTAGCGGCGCGTCTCCTTCACGAAGCCCACGCCGGCGAGCTTCATGGCCCGCACCTGCTCGGCCTCGGCCGGGGCGACGCGGCGCTTCACCCAGGCGAAGCGGACCCCCTTCCCGATCTTCTTCTCGAGCACCTTCGGGTCGAGCTGGAGCGCGCGGGCCAGCCGGGTGATGTCGCGGCTGCGGGCGCCGGCGGGGAACTCGCGCGGGTCGACGAAGATCGAGTCGGCCTCGGCGTTCCCGGCGAGCACGGCCCCGTTGCGATCGGTGATGGTGCCGCGCCGCGGCTTCTGGGTGAGCTCGCGGAGGTACTGGTCGCGGGCCATGCCGCCGAGCCGGTCCCCCTGCAAGACCTGGAGCTGCACGGCGCGGGCGGCCACCACCACGAACCCGGCCGCGAACGCCGCCGCGACGATCCCGATGCGTATCGCCGTCCATCGCGCGGTGCGCGGCTCGATCCCGGCGCGCATCGCCGCTCAGGGACGCGCCGGCTCGGGCGCGCGCGTGAGGGGGCCGCTGCGGGCCTCCCTCCGCTTGTTCGTCCTCTTCACAGCTGGCTCCGCCGGGCCGGGGCGCTGGTCTGCCCCGTCGCCAACCCCACCTGGAAACACCTTCCCGCCGCCCGCCAAACCCGCCACCACCGCACCCGGTGCCGGCGGAGCCATGCCCAGTCGCTCGCGTGCGAACCGCTCCAGGCGGCCCGGCGAGCGCAACGTCGCAACCTCGAGGTTCAGCCGGTCCCGCTCCGCGAGGAGCTGCCGATGCTCCGATTCCAGCCGTCCCAGCTCGTAGCCGGCGGCCTGCACGCGGGTCCGCGACCACACGTGGAAGATGCCGATCCCGGCCAGCGGCGCGGCGAGCGCCAGCGCCAGCAGCACGGCGGTCGGCCCGCCCGGTCGTCCGGCGCCCCTCATCGGACCTTCACCACGGCGCGCAGCCGCGCGCTCCGGGAGCGGGGATTTCGGGCCACCTCGGCGTCGGAGGCCTTCACGGCCTTCTTCGTGACCGGGCGGAACTCGGGATCGGAGCCGCAACCGCAGACCGGGAGCTTGGGCGGGCAGGTGCACTCGCGGGTGAGCGACTGGAAGGCCCGCTTCACCATCCGGTCCTCGAGGGAGTGGAAGCTGATGGCGGCGGCGCGGCCGTCCTTGCCGAGCACCCGCGGCAGCACCTCGAGCCAGGCCGCCAGCGCGCCGAGCTCGTCGTTCACCGCGATGCGCAGCGCCTGGAAGGTGCGGGTGGCCGGGTGGATGTTGCGCGGCCAGGCCTTGCGGGGGATGGCCCGGGAGATCACCTCGGCGAGGCCGGCGGTGTCGAGGGCGTGGGCCCCGTTCTTCTCCACCGCCGTCCGGATGGCGCGGGCGATGGGGCGGGCGAAGGGCTCCTCGCCGTACTCGCGGAGGATGCGGGTGAGCTCGGCCACGTCGGCCCGCTCGAGCAGCTCGGCGAGGGTCTCCCCCTCGCCGGACATCCGCATGTCGAGGGGGCCGGGGCGCGAGAAGGAGAAGCCGCGCTCCCCCACGTCGAGCTGCGGGGAGGAGACGCCCAGGTCGACGAGCGCGCCGTCCACCCGTTCGATGCCGAGCGAGCGGAGCACGCCCTCGGCGTCGCGGAAGTCGGCGCGCACGGCGCGGAAGGCCTCGCCGAACCGGGCCAGGCGGGCGCGGGCCGCGGCGATGGCGCGCGGGTCGCGATCGGTGCCGATCACCTGCGCCCCCTGCTCGAGCAACGCTTCCGAGTGGCCGCCGCCGCCCAGCGTGCCGTCGAGGATGACCGCGCCGGCCCGGGGCTGGAGGAGCTCGACGACCTCGCGCTGGAGAACGGTGTCATGGGCGAAGCCGGTCACCCGGCCCTCACGGCCTGGGCCACGTCGGGGTGGAACTCGACGCCGAAGCCGCCGCCGGCGTGCACGAGGTCGCGCAGGTAGCGGCTGGCGCCGGCGAGGCGAAGGCCGGGGACCTCGCGGAGGAGCCTTGCCCCGGCGAAGTGGAGGTGGCGAACCCGCGAGAGGTCGATGACCACGAGCCGCCCGGCCGACCGGGCCCGCGCCGCCGCGGCCGACACGCTGGCCAGCTCGGCGAGCGACAGCTCCCCGTAGCAGCGCAGGACGGTGAGGCCGGAGTCTTCGCGGAGGACGTGCATGGCCTATCCGAAGAAGTCGACGACGTCGTCGGGGGGGATCTCGCGCCGCATCTGCTCCTCGTAGACGGCGCGGTCGAAGAGCTGGATGGTGCGCCCCATGCCGACCCAGACCACGTCCTTCGAGAGCTGCGCGAAGTCGCGGAGGGTGGGGGGGACGAGCACGCGGCCGTGCACGTCGAGGTCGACCTCTGCGGCCGACGAGTAGAAGCGCAGGATGTTGCGCTGGGCGCGGACGTCGAGGGGGCTCGTGGCGAGCACCTTGCGCTCGAGCTCCTTCCACACCGTGTGGGGCATGGCCTGGACGGCGGCCCAGTGCGGGTACTGGGTGAGGACGATCTTGGGCTCGCCAGCGGCGGCGAGCAGTTCCCGGAACTTCACCGGGAGGCTCGTGCGCCCCTTCGCGTCGATCGAATGCTGGAAGGTTCCGAAGAACACGGCTTGCCCGATCCTGCCACCAAGATCCGCTGCGTGACACTTTTTCCCACCGACGGACCGATCTACGAAGATCGCCGGGTCGATGTCAAGAAGGCCCGGAGAAACGGGACCTTGCACTGCTCAAACGTCTAGCCGTGCTTCGAGGGATAGGGGGAGGAGCAAGACCTACACGCTACCTGTTGGGAGGCTCCGGGGCGTCCGGAAACTGGCGCGGGGGTGCCCCCGGGGGGATCTTCGCCGGGCAGCACCCGAATGGCCATGACCTTCCGCTACCGCTCCTTCTCGCTCGCGCCCCTCGCCCTCCTGCTCGGCGCGGCGTTCGCCGGCGCGCTGGCCGCGCTGCTCGCGCCCGAGGCGGGGGCCATGACCGTGCTCCTGCCGGCGCCGGCCGCCGCGGCGGGGGCGCTGCTCTGGGTGGCGCGTCGGGACGAGGCGGCGCGGCAGGGGGTGCTGGTCCTCGACGGCACCGGGATGCGGCGCGTGCGGGGCGACGGAAGCGTGCTCCACGCGGTGCGCTGGGAGGAGATCCGCGCGGTGACGGTCGACCCGCGCCGCGGCGAGGCCATCGTGCTCGTGCCGGGTGGCGGGTTCCCGCTGCGCGCCGCGGACGGTCCGGGCGGCGTGGGGATCGAGCACTTCCGGTCCTTCGTGGAGATGCTGCCCGACTTCACCGACGCGCCCGTCAACCTGCCGGGTCACCCCGCTCGTCGCGCTCGTGGCGGGCCTGCTCGGCCATCACGAGCGCGGTGACGCGCCGGGCGACGGCGTTGAACTCGGACGAGGAAGGATCGCGCGGGCGCGGCAGCGTCACCGGGACGATCTCCTTCACCGCGCCGGGCCGGTAGGTCATCACCACCACCCGGTCGGCGAGGAAGACCGACTCCTCGATGCCGTGGGTGACGAAGAGCACCGTCTTCCCCGACCCCGACCAGATGCGGAGCAGCTCCTCCTGGAGGTTGCGCCGGGTGAGCGCGTCGAGGGCGCCGAAGGGCTCGTCCATGAGCAGGATGGGGGCGTCGATGGCCAGCACGCGGGCGATGGCGACCCGCTGGCGCATCCCGCCCGACAGGTCCTTGGGGACGCGGTCCCGGAACTCGGAGAGGCGGAGCTTCTCGAGCCAGGCGTCGACCGTCTCCCGGA
>CAIVAR010000161.1 GCA_903904005.1 uncultured Anaeromyxobacter sp. | reverse complement strand
CTTCACGTAGGACCGCGCAGCCGCGGGGAGCGCGTCCCAGCTGCGGACGCCCGAGAGCGGCTCGATCCAGCCGGGCAGGGACTCGTAGACCGGCTCGCAGCGCTCGAGCTCCTCGGGGTCGCCCGGCATCTCGTCGAGGGTCTTCCCGTCGAGACGGTAGGCGACCGCGACCTGGATCTCCGGGAAGCCGGAGAGCACGTCGAGCTTCATGATGGCGAGCCCGTGGAGCCCGTTCACCCGCGCCGCGTAGCGCATGGCGACGGCGTCGAACCACCCGGTGCGCCGGGGGCGGCCGGTGGTGGCGCCGAACTCCTGGCCGATCCGGCGCAACTCCTCGCCGATCGCCCCCTTCTGCTCGGTCGGGTAGGGACCGCCGCCCACGCGCGTGCTGTAGGCCTTGGCGATCCCGATCACTTCGTCGATGGAGGTGGGACCGACCCCGGTGCCGGTGGCGGCGTTGGACGCGACGGTGTTCGAACTGGTGACGAAGGGGTAGGTCCCGTGGTCGACGTCGAGCATGGTGCCCTGGGCGCCCTCGAAGAGGACCGACTTTCCGGCCTTGATGAGCTCGTGCAGGATCCGCGAGGCGTCCTTGGCGTAGACGGCGAGCCGCTTGCCGAGCGCCGTGTACTCGGCGGTGATGACCCCGGCGTCGAGCTTCGCGTCGGCACCGAGGCGCCGCAGCTCCTCCTGTGCGACCGGGAGCCGCTCCGCCACCTTGCGGGCGAGCTTGGCCGGATCGAGCAGGTCCCGGACGCGGATGCCGCGGCGGGCCACCTTGTCCTCGTAGGTCGGGCCGATGCCCCGGCCGGTCGTCCCGATCTTCCCGGCGCCCATCGACTGCTCCCGGGCCAGGTCGACCGCCTTGTGCCAGGGCATGATGACGTGGGCGTCGAGCGAGAGCACGAGCTGGGAGTCGTCGGCCAGGTACCCCTTCTGCTTCAGCCGATCGATCTCCATCATGAAGACGGTGGGGTCCACGACCACGCCGTTCCCGATGATGCAGGTCTTGCCCTTGTGCAGGACCCCCGCGGGGATGAGGTGCAGCACCGTCTTCTCGCCCCCCACCACCAGCGTATGCCCGGCGTTGTTCCCGCCCTGGTAGCGCGCCACGACATCGGCGAACTCGGTGAAGCGATCGACGATCTTGCCCTTCCCCTCGTCGCCCCATTGGGCGCCGACGACGACCACGTTCGGCATGTGCCTGGCTCCTCGCAGCGATGCGCCGTCTCTTCGGCGCGCGCGATGTCCGACGTTACCAGGGGTGGGCGGCGGGGGCCACCGTCATCGACGGTTCCGTCGGGGGGCCCGCCGTTCCAGGGCCTGGGTGGCGAATTCCAGGTCGACCGCAAACCCGATGGCCGGACCGGGGCGCCCGAACCGGGCGAGCAGGCCGTCGTAGCGCCCTCCCGAGGCGACCGCACTCCCCGCGCCCGGGGCATACCCGGCGAAGGTGATCCCGGTGTAGTAGCCGAGCCCCCGGACCTCGCCCAGGTCCACCTCGACCTCCCGGACGCCGCGGCGGCGGGCCAGGCGCAGCGCCGCCTCGAGCTCGGCGAGCGGCGCGGCGGCTCCGGGCACCGACCGGGCCAGTTGCCGCCCCCGCGACAGCGCACCCTCGCCGTAGAGGGTGGCGAGCGAGGGCAGTACCTTGCGGGCCGTCAGCGCGCCCCGGGCCTTGCCGGCCAGGCGGGAGAGGGCCGCCTCGTCCTTGCGGGAGAGGGCCTCCTCGGCCTCGGAGCGGAGCGCGGCGCGCAGCCCGGCCGCGTCGAGGATGGCGCCGGCGAAGCGGGCGTGCCCCACCTCCAGGACCGCCGCATCGAGGCCGACCCGGTCGAGCGCCTTGCGGAGGACGGCGAGCGCCTCGGCGTCCGCCGCCGGCCCCCCCGCGCCGAGCAACTCCACGCCCGCCTGGTAGACCTCGCGCGGCCGCCCGGCCCGGGCCTCCCGGGCGCGAAGCACCGGACCGTCGTAGCAGAGCCGTGCCGGGTCGGGGAGCGCGTCGGGCCGGGCCGCGTAGAGCCTCACGATCTGCGGCGTGATGTCGGGCCGGATGGCGACGACCTCCCCCGAGCCGGGCTCCACGAACTTGAGCACCTGGGAGAGCGCCGCCGCCGACAGACCCCGCTCCACCACCTCGAGCCGCTCCAGGGTGGGCAGGAGCACCCGGCGGTAACGGAACCCGGCGAAGACTTCGTGGAGCCGCGCCGACAGGTCGGCCAGGTGGGCCGAGTGGTCGGGGGTGAGATCGCGGAGGCCGAGCGGAAGCGAGAGGTCGAGCATGGGCGAGGACTCTACAACCGGATGCGCCGGACGTCGCGCACGTGCGGCAGGGCCCGCAGGGCGTCGAGCACCCCCGGGGACGGCTCGGAGTCGACGTTGAGGAGCGACGCGGCCGCGGTCCCCGCCTCGTCGCGGGAGAGGGAGATGCGGGCGATGTTGACCCCCGCCGCCCCCAGCGCGGTCCCCAGGTTCCCCACCACTCCGGGCGAGTCGTCGTTCACGCAGAGGATGATGTTCCCCTCCGGGACGGCCTCCAGCCGGAACTGGTTAACCCGGACGATGCGTGCGTCCCGATGCCCGAATACCGTGCCCCCCACCACCGCCTCCCCGGTGGCCCCTCCCACAACCACCGTGACCAGGCTGGCGTAGTCCTGGTGGCCGGCAACGCGCTCCTCGAGGACGGCGATTCCCCGGTCCCGGGCGATGCCGGGAGCGCTCACCTCGTTCACCGGCGAGGCCTCGGTCGTCGAGAGCACTCCCTTCAGCACGGCCGCGGTGAGCAGCCGCTGGGGGGCCTCGGTGACGTCGCCGGCGAAGGCCACCCGGACCTCGCGCACGTCGGTGGGACCGATCTGCGCCGCGAGCGCTCCGAGCTTCTCGCAGAGCTTGAGGTACGGACCGAAGCGTTCCCGGGACTCCCGCGACATCGAGGGCACGTTGACCGCGTTCCGGACCTCGCCCCGTGTCAGGAACGCGGCAAGCTGCTCGGCGATGCCGATCGCCACGGCCACCTGGGCCTCCTCCGTGGAGGCTCCCAGGTGCGGGGTGCAGATGAAGCCGTCGAGCTTCAGGAGGGGGTTCTCGGGCGATACCGGCTCCTTCTCGAAGACGTCGAATGCCGCACCGCCGACGTGCCCCGAGGCGATCGCCGCGGCGAGCGCCTCCTCGTCCACCAGCCCGCCGCGGGCGCAGTTGACGAGCAGGACCCCCTTCTTCATGCGCGCCAGCGTGGACGCGTTCACCACGTTGCGGGTCTTCTCGGTGAGCGGCACGTGGAGGGAGATGACGTCGGCCCGCGCCCACAGCTCGTCGAGGGTCACGAGCTCCACCCCGAGCTGCGCGGCGGCCTCGGCCGAGATGAAGGGGTCGTAGGCCACCGCGCCCATCTTCATCGAGCGGGCCCGGTCGACCACCACCGACCCGATGTTGCCGATGCCCACCACCCCGAGCGTCTTGCCGCAGAGCTCGTGCCCCTGGAAGCGCTTCTTCTCCCACCTGCCCGCCCGGGTCGAGGCCGTGGCCTGCGCGATGTGGCGGGAGAGCGCGAGCATCATGCCGATCGCGAGCTCCGCCACGGTGACCGAGGAGCCGCCCGGGGAGTTCATCACGACGACGCCCTTCCTCGTGGCGGCATCCAGATCGACGTTGTCGATCCCGACCCCGGCCCGACCCACGACGCGAAGGCGCGCCGCCTTCTCCAGGACGCGGGCCGTCACCTTGGTGGCGCTGCGCACGGCGATGGCGTCGTAGTCGCCGATGACCGACTCGAGCTCCTCGGGCTTCATCCCGACCCGGACGTCGACCTCGAGCCCCGCCCTGCGCAGGACCTCGACGCCTTCGGTGGACAGATCGTCGGCGACGAGGACGCGATGGGCCATGGCTGCTCCGGGACGGGGAAGGCGGGTGGACCTCCGGAGTTAACGGCGCCCCGAGGGGGCGTCAACGTGCCGGTGCGGCCGATCCCGGGACCAGGATCGCCCCCAGCGCGGCCGTCACGACCTGCCGCTTCATCCGCTCGAGCTCCTCGTCGGAGGGCAGCGGCGCGGTGAGCAGCCCGGTCACCATCCCGGCCAGGTTCATGTCGAGGACGCCGAGGACGCTCGCGGCTCCCACCAGCGCGTCGAGATCGGTGCGGAACTCGCCCCCCTGCTGGCCCCGCTGCACCATCTCGGCGACGAGCCGGGTGGCCACCTCGAAGGTCTGGCGCGTGCTGCCGGCGCGGAGCACGTCGGGCGTGCGGGGCACCTCGAGGATGAGGACCCGAACCGCCTCGGGTGCGGTCCGGAAGACGTCGAGCGCGAAGCGGATCACCGAGCCGATCTGCTCGGCCGCGGTGCCCGGCCCCTCGGAGATGGCCCGGATGGCGCCGATGAAGATCCGCCACTGCTCGTCGAAGACGCTCTCGAGCAGCTCGTCCTTGTTCCGGAAGTAGTGGTAGACGAGGCCGTAGGCGACCCCGGCCTCGCTCGCCACGTCGGCGATGCGGCAGCCGTGGTAGCCCCGCTCGGCGAACACCTTGAGGGCGGCGTGGAGGATGGCGCGACGCTTCTCCGGCTCGCCCTCGCTGGGGGTGGCCGGCTGCGCGGCGTCGGTCGGGTTTTTCGGGCGGGCCACCTTTGACTCCAGAGTCAACAGCAGGCTACGCGCCTGGTCCCGCCCAGTCAAACGCCCGGGAGGGGTGCCCGCGGGGCTACGGGATGAGGGTCAGCCCGGTGATGGCCGACAGGTCGAGGCCGGCCGAGACCCCGTAGTAACCGCATTGCGAGACCTGCACCTTCACCAGGGCGCGCCAGCAGTTGCAAGGGGAGTTCCAGGAGGCGGTGACCGTGTTCTGCTGCATCGAGGGGCCCACCGGGACGGGGGCGCCCCCGGTGCAGGGGGTGGCGTAGACGGTCCGAACCGAGAAGAGCGTGTCCCACTGCATGTCGAGCCCTCCGGCCACGTGGACCTTGAGCCCCGCCGTCCCCTGCCCGAAGGTCTGGAAGGGGATCGGCCGCGGGTCGAAGAGCGGGTCGAGTCCGGCCTTGAGCGTCGCCGAGGCGGACGAGGAGAGGGCCAGGAAACCGAGGGTGAGCCTGTCCCCGCGGGCGTCGGCGGCGGCGAGGTCGAAGCGGATCTCGGTGAAGTGGTCGAGGAACCCCGGATCGACGGATCCCCAGGTCCCGACCGCCGGCGTGGCGCCGAAGGCCAGGAAGCGGGTGAGCAGGAGCCCCCGCACCGGCCCCCACTCCGCGGCCGCCCGGACGAAGGTCTCGCCGAGCGTCCCGGACGAGAGGTCGAGGTCCTGGCCGAGGTCGAGGTCGATCCGGGTCACCGAGGGTGAATCCTTCCCGGGAGCCACGAGCCGGTTGCGGAGCGAGATCCGCATCTGGTCGAAGCCGCCGGGGATGGTGGCCGACAGGGTTCGGAGCGGCAGGCAGGCCCCCGGCACGCCGGCGGCGGTCGGGGCCCGGCAGGGCGCACCGGGGAGGACGGGCGCGGCGTCCCGCTCGTCGTAGGCGTAGGCGGGCAGCGGCGTCCCGCCGATGCCGGTCGCGGCGCGCCATTCCACCCGGGGCTCGATGACGTGCCGGAGGGCGTCCGGTCCGGTGCCGAAGGTCCGGGAGATCGAGGTGCGGAGGATCGCCCCCCCCGACACCCAGCCGCTCGCCTGCCCGGGCTGCGCGTCGGAGCCGAACAGGTAGGCGGCGCCGTTTCCCGCCACCCACGGCTCGAGCTCGAGGATCCCGGCGACGTCGAGCGGGGCGCGCAGCTCGGCGCGGGCCCAGGCGCGGGAGGCGGAGAGGCGCTGGCCTGGGGTCCAGGAGTCGCCCGATGGTGGCAAGGGCCCCATCCATCCCCGCTCGCCGGGACCGAGACCGCTCTTCCCGGGGTCCAGGGGATCGACGGTGCTCTGGTCCGTGATCCCCGAGATGGGGCCGAACCGGGCCAGGCCGGCCTGGGCCGAGACGGCGAGCGGCCCCAGCACCGGGATGGGGAGCAGCGTCGCGGAGAGAGCCGGCAGGCGGTGGAAGGACGGGACGCTTCCCCCGAGGAAGCCGAAGGGGACGAGCGGGACGGCAACCTGCCCGGGGGGGCTCGCCTGGCCGAGCGTGCCGATCTGCTCGTTGTAGCCGACGTCCGCCTCGAGCAGCAGGTGGGGAAAGGCGTAGCCGCCCGCCAGCGTCGACCGGAAGTAGGGGGCGTCGCGCTGCAGGATGTCGCCCACGAAGTCCTGCGTCCAGGCCGCGTCCCCGACCAGGAAGGCCTCGGCGTTCACGAAGCTCTCCGGCGTGGGCCGCGCGTCGCTGCGGAGCGCGATGCCGGTTCGCAGGCCGCTCGAGGGCTTCCACGCGTAGGGAAGCGTGTCCTGCTGGAGCAGCAGCTTGGCCTCCCCCTTCACCCCCGGTACCGGCGCCCACCGGAACTCGGCGGCCCCGCCGACGCCCCGAACGCCCGGATCCTGCCCCTGGGCGATGCGGTCGTTCACGGTGGAGGAGGACGGGCCGAAGGCGTAACCGGCGGTGAATGTGAGGTCGTAGCTCTCTCCCAGCGTGAGGAAGAAGGGCTCGGCCAGCCACCAGCCGGTGCGGGAGCCGACGTCGACCACGGGGAAGAGGAACCCGGTCTGCCGTCCCGAGAGGGGAACCTGCAGCCAGGGGAGCGGCAGGATGGGGATGGGCTCGTCGATGAAGAGGAAGCGCGGCGTGACGTAGACCACCGGCCAGGTCAGGGTGGCGCTCTTGCCGGGTTCGATCTCGGCGTGGCGGGCGCGGATCTCCCAGGAAGGGGCGCCGCCGCAGCAGTCGCAGAGCGTGAGCCGGACGTTGTCCACCGAGAATCGCGACGGCGCGTCGCCGGTGGGGACTGCACCCTCGGCCCGGTCGGCCCGGATCGACAGCCGGTTCCGGCCGTCCCGCTCCGCGTCGCCGATGCTCCCGTCGCGGGCGAGGTCGAGCGGCTCATCCTTGTAGAAGGCCACCACGCCGCGCGCCTCCCAGGCCCCGTCGAGGACGGCGTGGATCCCCTCCGCCGCGATCACCCTCCCCGGCCCGGTGAGGAGCACGTCCCCGGTGGCGTCCACCTCGCCGGTGCGGGGGTCGTAGCTCGCCGTCCTGGCCCGGAGCAGCACCGCGCCGCGCCGGAGGCGCACCGCGTCCTCGAGGAGGAAGCGCTCCCGGACGGCATCGTAGGTGACGAGCCCGGCCTCCACGTCGACCGGGCCCGAGGGGCCGGGCAGCGAGGCCGACGCAGCAGCAGCCGCGCCCGGGACGAGGAGCAGCAGACCCGCGAGGAGAGCGGCGGACCGCGACACCCGCTACTTGCCCGGCCTGGCCGGCGCCGGCGCTGGGGCCGCGGCGGGTGCGGCAGGAGCGGCGGGCCGATCGAAATCCAGGGTGAGCGTCGCGCCGTCGATGCGCTGCGACCAGGTGACCCGGTCCCGGAGGGTGATCTCGAGGACGTAGCTCTTCCCCTGCCGCACCGGCGTCACCTTCACGACCGCGGACGGGAAGAAGGAGGTGTCGAGCGGCTTCAGATCGTTCCGCAGGGTGACGCGCGTGTTCGGGAACTCGACGCGGACCAGCTTCTCCTGCGGCTCGGAGACGCTGAAGCGCGGCGTCGCGCGGAGTCGCACGAAGACCTGCGACCCGGTCGCCGTCTGCTTGAAGCCGACGAACTCGATCTGGTTCGGCGGGGCCGGCGCGGCCGGCACTGGCTTGACGACGGGAGCCGGCTTCGGGGCTGCGGCGGCCCGTGCCTCCGCGGCAGCGCGGGCCTCGGAAGCAGCCTTCGCGTCGGCTGCGGCCCTCGCGTCGGCTGCGGCCCTCGCGTCGACTGCGGCCTTCGCCTCTGCGGCGGCCTGCGCGTCCCTGGCCGCCCTGGCCTCGGCGGCAGCGCGAGCTTCCGCTGCGGCCTTCGCATCCGCCTGGGCGCGGGCCTCGGCGACCGCCTTCGCATCGGCCGCTGCCTGTGCCTCTGCGGCAACCCTCGCATCGGCGGCGGCCTTCGCCTCCGCGACGGCCTGTACGTCCCTGGCTGCCCTGGCCTCGGCGGCAGCGCGAACTTCCGCTGCGGCCTTCGCATCCGCCTGGGCGCGGGCCTCGGCGACCGCCTTCGCATCCGCCTGGGCACGGGCCTCGGCGGCAACCCTCGCATCGGCTGCGGCCTTCGCCTCCGCGGCGGCCTGTGCCTCCCGGGCCGCCCTTGCCTCGGCATCGGCGCGAGCTGCCGCTGCGGCCTTCGCCTCTGCCTGGGCGCGGGCCTCGGCGACCGCCTTCG
This sequence comes from uncultured Anaeromyxobacter sp., assembly GCA_903904005.1. Taxonomy (GTDB): domain Bacteria; phylum Myxococcota; class Myxococcia; order Myxococcales; family Anaeromyxobacteraceae; genus CAIOAK01. Next base: position 69,533 of record CAIVAR010000161.1, on the reverse strand, counting down.
CATCGGCCGCGGCCTGGGCCTCTGCGGCAGCGCGCGCCTCCGCAACGGCCTTCGCCTCCGCCTCCGCCTGGGCCGCTGCAATAGCCACCGGTGCGGCCACGGCCACCGGTGCGGCCACGGCCACCGGTGCGGCCACGGCCACCGGTGCAGCTACGGCCACCGGTGCGGCCACGGCGACGGATTCGGCTACGGCCACCGGTGCGGCTGCGGCCACCGGTGCGGCCACGGCCACCGGTGCGGCCACGGCTGCGGGCGCCGCCACGACCTCGGGCGCAGCAGCGGCCACGGCCACCGGAGCAGCCACCGGCGCGGCCACGGGTGCCGGCGCCGGCAGGGCCCGCGCAACCATGGTCCCCGGCAGGGGCTGTATGCGCAGGACGAGCTGGCTCCCGGACACGATCACGTCCGGTGGATCGACGTCACCGACGAAGGTGACGGTGATGCGAACGGTGGCGTGAACGCCCTCGCCGAACGAGATGGCGTTCACCTCCTTCACCGCCCCGCTCCCGGCGACCTTCCGCCTCGCTCCCCCGTAGCCGCTGTCCGCCAGGTCGACGACGAAGCGAGGGGGATCGACAAGCGAAAACGTGGTGAACGACGGGGGCTTGGAGCCCAGGATCGTCACCTCGGCCACCCCGCCCCGCTCGGCGGTCTCGATCGCGGTGATCACGTTGCCGTCTGCCGCGAACGCGGAAGCGGGACCGAGGATGAGGGCAGCGAGGAGAAGCGTGGACTTTCGCATGGCGCGCTCCCGTCGGGCGTTTCGGGGAAGATAGCACGCACCCGACAGGGACCAAGAAAGGGTCGGGGATGCCTACATCTCCTCACCTGCCAGGAGACGGAGCGCCTCCCCCACGAGATAGAGGGACCCGGCGACGCAGGGCAGCGCCCCGTCCTGCGCCGCACTGCGGGCGCAGGCGAGCGCCTCGGGCAGCGACGCGTGCACGTCGGCCACCGTCCCCATTTGCTCGGCCACGAGCACGTAACTCCGCGGATCCCGCGCGCGCGGGGAGTCGGGGGCAACGAGGTGGATCCGTCGCACCACTGGCGCCAGAGCGGCGAGCATCGCCGCGTGGTCCTTGTCGGAGAGGACCCCGAAGATCAGTTCCACCGGGCGTCCGGGGTGGAGCACGGGCAGCGCCGCGGCGAGCGCCGCAGCCCCGTCGGCGTTGTGGGCCCCGTCGAGCAGGACTCCCCCCACCTCCTCCATCCGCCCGGGCCAGCGGGCCGCGGCGACCCCGGCCCGGATCTCCTCCTCGCCCACCCGGATGCCCGAGGCGTCGAGCAGCCGGAGCGCCGCCGCGGCGAGGGCGGCATTCTCCCGCTGGTGCGGGCCGCGGAGCGCGATCGGGCCATCCCACCCCGGCGCCGCGACGTGGAACGGGGCCCCGCGCCGCTGCGCCTCGTCGCGGAGCGCCTCCAGGGCGGTCGGAGGCTGCACGTGGGCGACGACGGCCGGGACCCCCGGCTTGAAGATGCCGGCCTTCTCCCGGGCGATGGTGTCGACCCGATCCCCCAGGAACTGCATGTGGTCGAGCCCGATCCGCGACACGGCCGCGACCCGGGGCGTCACCGCGCTGGTGGCGTCGAACCGACCGCCGAGCCCCACCTCGACCACCGCCACGTCGACCCGCTCGCGGGCCAGGTGCAGGAGGCCGAGCAGCGTCGCGAACTCGAAGTAGGTGATCCGGTCGGAGTCGTCGCCGCCCTCGTGCCACGGGCATGCACGCCGCACCTCCTCGATCCGGGCGGCGAGCGCCGCGTCGTCGATGGCCCGGCCGTCGACCTGGATCCGCTCGTGGAAGCGGACGAGATGGGGCGAGGTGTAGAGCCCCACGCGGTGGCCGGCGACCCGCAGCGCGCCGGCCGCCATGGCGCAGGTCGATCCCTTCCCGTTGGTCCCCGCCACGTGAAGGATGGCGAGGTCGCGCTCGGGGTGGCCGAGCGCCGCGAGCGCACGCTCCATGCGCTCGAGCCCGAAGTGCATGGCCAGCGGGCGCAGCGTGTCGAGGTAGTCGGTCGGGCCCATTCGTCCCGGGGACGGCCGCGCGCCCTGGCTAGCCGAGCAGCGAGATGATCTGGGCCAGCCGCTCGCGCATCTGCAGGCGCGGGACGATGGCGTCGATCATCCCCCGCTCCAGCAGGAACTCGCTGCGCTGGAAGCCGGGCGGGAGCTTCTCGCGGATGGTCTGCTCGATGACGCGCGGGCCGGCGAAGCCGATGAGAGCCTTGGGCTCGGCGATGATGACGTCCCCCAGCCAGGCGAAGCTCGCCGCCACCCCGCCCGTGGTGGGGTGGAGCATGACCGAGACGTAGGGCTTCCGCACCTGCCGGAACCGGTTCAGGGCTGCCGAGGTCTTGGCCATCTGCATGAGGGAGAAGATGCCCTCCTGCATGCGCGCCCCGCCGGTGGAGCTGAAGACGATGCAGGGGCAGCGACGCTCGAAGGCCCGGTCGATGACCCGGGCCACCTTCTCCCCGACCACCGAGCCCATCGACCCGCCCATGAACTCGAAGGCGAAGGTGCCGAGCGACACGGGCTGGCCGGTGATGCTTCCCACGCCGGAGATGAAGGCGTCGCGAAGGCCGGTGGCCTTGTAGGTGCTCTTCAGCCGGTCCCGGTACTTCTTGGCGTCGGTGAAGCCGAGGGGGTCCTCGGGGACGAGCTCGGTGTCGAGTTCCTCGAAGGTGCCGGGGTCGAGGATCATCTCCAGCCGGCGCCGCGCCGGCAGCGCGTCGTGGTGGCCGCAGCCCGGGCAGACGTTCCAGTTGCCCTCCCACTCCTGGGTGTAGATGACCTCCCCGCACCCGTCGCACTTGGTCCAGAGACCCTCGCCCTTCTTGGCCGGCACCGGCCCGGTGGGCTTGTCGGAGGACGGCTGCGCCTTCAGGGTCTGCCGCTTCGAGAACCAGGCCATGTGCACCTTGTCGGGCGCCGGATCGTCAGATCGCGATCTCGTCGCCGCCTTCGAGGACCTTCACGCCGCGCAGGCCGAGCGCCGCCACCTCGGCCTTGAGCTCGGCCGTGAAGGCCGGCTTGAGGTGGTACAGATATACGGGAACCGGATCCCTTTCCAGCTTGGCGAGCTCGCCGACGAGGGTGCGCGGCGTCAGGTGCCCGGACCGGTCGGCGAGCCGCTGCATGCGGCTGGGGAAGGAGAGCTCGACCAGGATCGCGCGCAGCCCCGGCGCACCGCTCGCCAGCCGCCAGAAGGCCGTGGTGGGCCCGGTGTCGCCGGAGATGGCGAAGGACGAGGAGCCGCGCCGCACCACGAACCCGGACGACTCCACGGTGTGGCGCACCTTCACCGCGGTGACGGCGTACGGGCCGATGCGGAACGGAGCACCGTACGGAAAGGGCGCGAGGCGCACCACCGGCCGGTGCGCGCTGGGGATGCGGGTGAAGTCGGGCCAGAGCCTCCCGTTGAAGAGCGACCGGCGCAGGGTCGCGGTGGCCCCCTTGGAGGCATGGACGGTGACCGGGCGGCGGCGGCGCCCCACCATGAGGTCGGCGAGGAGCGGCACGTCCTTCACGTGGTCGAGGTGGGCGTGGGTGACGAGGACGTGATCCACCCGGTCGAGTTCCTCGAGCCCGAGACGTGACGTGAGCGCGCCGGCGTCCAGCGCCAGCCGGCCGTCGACGAGGAAGCAGGTGCTGCCATGGCCGCGGAGCTCCCCTCCCGACGAGCCGAGGACCTGGATCCTCACGGCCGGGTCCCGGGGTGCGAATCGAGCTGGAGGAGGTCGAGGAAGTGCCGGAGCCGGTCGGCGTCGGGCACCGTCCAGGCCCCCTCCCCCCCGGCGAGCAGGCCCGAGCGCTCCAGGGTGCGCAGCACGTCGGCCGCCTGCCGCGCGTCGACGTCGAGCCGGGTGGCGAGGTCCCCGGGCGAGAGGGCGAGCGGGGCGCCAGGGTGGCGGGACGCCTCCCCGGCGACGAAGTGGACCACCCGCGCCCGGGCGTCCCGGAGGAGAAGGTTCTCGATCTGCCGGTCGGCCTCGGCCAGGCGGGCCGCCATCTTCTGGATCATGCGCACCGCCACCTCGGCGCTGGCGCGCACCATCGCCTCGAAGGTTCGGGCGTCGACCACCAGCAGCAGGCAGTCCTCGACGCAGGTGGCGGTGGCCGAGCGGGGGGCGTCGTTGAGGATCGACATCTCCCCGAAGAACTCGCCCTGCCCCAGCGTGGAGAGCACCTTCTCGACCGTCCCGACGCGGGCCGAGATGCTCACGCTGCCCCGGTTCACGACGTACATCTCCCGCCCGGGGTCCCCCTCGCGGAAGAGCACCGTGCCGCGAGGAAATTCGCGGCCGAAGCGGCGCAGCAGTTCGTCCGGGTCCACGGACGGTCCTTAGCCGACGCCGCTCCGCGGTGTCAACGCGCGCGTGCGACGGCGGGTGACGCCTTGCGGCATCGCCGCGCACGCGATAAGGGGGGCGGATGGCCACGACCTATCGCGACGCCGGCGTCGACATCGACGAGGGCGATCGGCTCGTCGACCTCATCAAGCCCCTGGCGCGCCCCACCATGCGCCCGGAGGTGCTCGCCGGCATCGGCGGGTTCGGCGGGCTCTTCGCCCTCGACGTGAAGAAGTACCGCGACCCGGTGCTGGTCTCCGGCACCGACGGCGTGGGGACGAAGCTCAAGCTCGCCTTCCTCACCGGGCGTCACGACACCGTCGGGATCGACCTCGTCGCCATGTCGGTGAACGACGTGGCGGTCACCGGCGCCGAGCCGCTCTTCTTCCTCGACTACTTCGCCACCGGGAAGCTGCGCGCCGAGGAGGCCGCACAGGTGGTGAAAGGCATCGCCGAGGGCTGCCGGCAGGCCGGCTGCGCCCTCATCGGCGGCGAGACCGCCGAGCTCCCCGGATTCTACGCCGACGGCGAGTACGACCTGGCGGGCTTCGCGGTCGGGGTGGTGGAACGCGACCGCATCCTCGACGGGCGAGCGGTCCGGCCGGGCGACGCCCTGCTCGGCGTGGCCTCGACCGGCCTCCACTCCAACGGCTACTCGCTGGCGCGCAAGGTCCTGCTCGAGCGCCACGCCCTCTCCGACCGCCCCGCCGACCTCGGTGGGGCCACCATCGGCGACGCGCTGCTCGAGCCCACCCGCATCTACGCGAAGGACATCCTGGCCCTGCTCGGCGAGGTGCAGGTGAACGCCGTCGCCCACATCACCGGCGGCGGCCTCCCCGGCAACGCCCCGCGCAACCTCCCCGACGGCACCCGCGCCGCGATCCGGGCCGGGAGCTGGCCGGTCCCACCGATCTTCGGCCTCATCGAGCGCGAGGGCGCCGTGCCCCGCGACGAGATGTACCGGACCTTCAACATGGGTCTCGGGCTCGTCATCGCGCTCCCGGCCGCCGCCGCCGAACCGGCCCGCGCCCTTCTCGCCGGGCGGGGGCTCGGCAGCTGGGTGGTCGGCACGGTGGAGGCCGGAAGCGGCGAGGCCACCTGCGAGGTGATCGGGTGATCCGGATCGGGGTGCTCGCGTCCGGTTCGGGTTCGAACCTCCAGGCGCTCGTCGACGCCGCGCGGGACGGGCGGATCGACGGCCGGATCGCGACCGTGGTCTGCAACGTCCCCGGGGCGCGCGCCCTGGAGCGGGCGCGCCTGGCGGGGATCCCCGCCGAGCTCCTGCCCTCGAAGGGTGTCGCCGACCGGGACGCGTACGATCGGGAGGTGGTGGCCCGGCTGCACGCGCACGGGGTCGACCTCGTCTGCCTGGCCGGCTGGATGCGCCTCGTGACGCCCGCCTTCCTGGGGGCCTTCGCGGCCACGCCGGAGAGCCGGGGCGCCCCCCGGGTGATGAACGTGCACCCGGCGCTCCTCCCGGCCTTCCCCGGCCTCCACGCCCAGCGCCAGGCGCTGGAGTACGGGGTGCGCTTCACCGGCTGCACGGTCCACTTCGTCGACGCCGGCACCGACACCGGCCCGGTCATCGTGCAGGCGGCCGTCCCCGTGCTCCCCGGCGACGACGAGGCCTCCCTCTCCGCCCGCATCCTCGTCGAGGAGCACCGCATCTACCCGCTCGCGGTCCAGTGGTTCGCCGAGGGGCGGCTCTCGGTCGAGGGGCGGCACGTCTCGGTTCGCGATGGCATCTCCAGCCCGACCCGGGACCGCTAGACCCCGTGGCCATCAACTCCCGATCCCCATCCGTCCCCCGCGCCGCCACGGTGAAGCGGGCCTACGACGTCTGCGTGATCGGCTCGCAGCTGGGCGGCGTGGCGGCCGGGGCGCTGCTCGCCCGCCGTGGCTACCGGGTCCTGCACGTCGACGCCGACGGCTTCGGCACCGGATACGAGGACGGGGGATGGCGGATCCCCTGGGGTCCGGCCCTCCTCCCCGTGCTTCGCGCCCTGCCCTCGGCCGAGGCCATCCTCGCCGAGCTCGGACTCGCCACCGACGCGTCCCGTCTGCTCGAGCCCGCCCGCGCCGGACTTCAGATCTTGCTCCCCCGCAACCGGCTCGACCTGCCTCCGGCCCGGGCCGAGCGCTTCGCCGAACTCCGCCGGGAGTGGCCCGGCGACGTGGCACGCCTCGACGCGTCGCTCACCGCGCTGCGCGCCTCCTTCGACGCCGCCCAGCCGTTCCTGGCCTCCTTTCCTCCCCTGCCTCCCCGCGGACTCGTGGAGCGGTGGCGCCTCCACCGCGCCGTGCGCCGGGCCCCGTCCGGCGGCGCCCGGGACGCCGTCCCGCTCGCCGAACTCGGCGATCACCCGCTGGCCGGCGCGCTCCGCGCCGCCTGGCCATTCCTCTCCTCGCTCGACGGCCCGCCCGCTCCGTTCGGCCTGGCCCGCACCCTGGGCGGCGCGCTCCTCGGCCCGCTCCATCCGGGCGGTGGCGAGGCGGTGGTGACGGCCCTGATGCGCCGGCGCATCGCCGAGACCCGCGGCGAGCTCCTCGGCGTGGAGGGAGAGCCGGCGCCGGTCTCGGGGATGGAGATCTCGGGCGGGAAGGTCCGTTCACTACACGTGAAGGGCGGCGAAGCGCGCTACGCGGCCCGCGCCTTCATCTTCGCCGGGGATCCGGCCTCCCTCGTCCGGCTGGCCGGGGAGAGCGCCAAGCTCGCCGGCTGGCTCGAGCCGGCGGTGCTGGCCGGACGGCTCCTGTCCCTCGCCTGGGTCGTCCGGGGCGAGGCCCTGCCCGCCCCGCTCGGCGACGTCGCGCTCGCGATCTCCGGCGACGGGGCGCCGGTGCTGCTCCAGTCCCTTCCCGCGCTGCGGGCCGGCCCCAAGGGGCACGAGCCGAGCCCCACCGAGCGGGTGCTCGTGGCGGCGATGCCGTTCACCTCGCCCCCGGAGGCGCTCCCGGAGGCCACGGCCCGCCTCCGTCGCACGGTCCTCGAGCAGTTCCCGTTCCTCGACCGGGCCGTCGTTCACGAGTCGGACCCCAACAAGCGACCCGGCGCGGCGGCCTTCCACCCCCTCTTCGCCTCCCGCCCCGACCGTGCGCTCGGGGTCGGCGGGGTTCCCACCTCCTCCCCGCTCTCGAACCTCTTCCTGGCAGGGCGCGCGGTGCTCCCGGGGCTCGGGACCGAGGGGCAGTTCCACGCCGCATGGCAGGCCGCTGCGGCCGTGGAGCGACACCTCGGGGCCAAGGCCCGGCCGAAGTGACTTGACGCGGGGCCGCGTCCCGCGTATTAACCCGCCCTCTTTTCTAGGAAAAAAAGCCAATGGCACGTCGCTGCGACATCTGTGGGAAGGGGCCGCTCGTCGGCAACAACGTCTCCCACGCGAACAACAAGACCAAGACCCGCTCGCTGCCGAACCTCCGCTCCGTGCGGGCGTCGGTCGAGGGCACCGTCCGCCACGTCCGCGTCTGCACCCGCTGCCTGAAGGCGGGGCGCGTCGCGAAGGCGCCGCACCACGGCGCGCGGACTGCTGCACGGGCTTGACGCCGGAACCGCAGGACGAGGGCGTTCCCGGAGCCGGGAACCTCGCCGAGTTGCGCCGATCGCTCGCCCAGCTGGGTGGGCGCAGGCGGCTCGACCTCCTTCTCGACCAGCCGGACCCCATGGCCGTCGTCCGGGCGCTCCCGGCCGACGAGCTCTTCCACGCCATCCAGGACGCCGGCCTCGCCGACGCGTCCGACGTGGTCCAGCTGGCCTCCCCGGAGCAGTTCCGGACCTTCGTCGACCTCGACGCCTGGCGGGGCGGCCAGGTCGATCCGATGCGGCTCGTCCCCTGGCTCCGGGCGGCCCGCGGCGCCCCCTCCGGGGCGGACCGCGACGCCGACCTCGACGCCTGGCGGGAGAAGCTCGCCACCCTCGACCCCGAGCTCGTGAGCCTGCTGCTCCGCACCGCGCTGGTGATCCACGACCTCGAGGAGGACGACGACCCGGACTTCGAGAGCGAGCGGTTCATGCGCACGGCCGAGGGGCGCTACATCGTCGAGTTCGTCCCCGACGGCGCCGACTACGTTGCGGTGCGCCGCCTCGTCGACGACCTCTACGAGCGCGACGCCTACATGGCCGGCCGGATCCTCTCCGCGGTGCGCTGGGAGATCGAGAGCGACCTCGAGGAACAGGCGCTCCGGTGGCGCGACGGACGGCTCGCCGATCTCGGCTACCCCAGCCTCGAGGAGGCCCTCTCCTGGTTCGCCCGCCCCGCCCGGCGCACCGGAACGGGCCCCGGCTCGCCGGCCGGCCTCCCGGAGCGCCCCCCGGGATTCTGGCTCGCCTCCTTCCGGCGCGAGACCCTGCTCGACCGCGCGGCGGCACGCCTCCCCCCGGAGGCGGTGGAGCGATTCGAGAGCGAGGCGCTCCAGGCCGCCAATGCCGCCATCGTCGCCGACCGCGTCGACCCGTCCGATCCCGACGCAGTCCGGAGCGCCGTCGAGTCGGCGCGGACGCTGCTCGAGCTCGGGCTCGAGTCGCTGTCGGGCGGGGACGTCGACGTCGCGTCCCGGGCCCTCGGCTCGACCTCGCTCAAGGCGATCTTCCAGCAGGGTTTCGGCCAGCTCCTCGAACTCCGGTGGCGCGCCGAGCGCATCCGCAAGGAGGGCGCCGCGGCTGGCCCTTCCCCGGGACTCGACGCGCCGGTCGGGGAGGCCTTCGAGGCCGTGCTGCGTCGCAGGCCTCGCTACTTCCCCGGCCTCGATCGCCCCCGGAACGAATGGGGTTCGGTCGCCGCCGCCGCCTTCGTGGAGCGCCCCTTCCGCTCGTCCGAGGAGGTGCGCCGGACGGCCGCCGCCCTCGGGGAGGCCGAGGGGCTGCTCGCGCTCGGGCGGAGCCTCGGCCTCGCGCCGGCCGCCGGAGAGGCGCCTCCGACGCTCGCCACCCTCTATCTCACGGCGCTCGCGAACGAGCGGCTCGGCCGCCCCTTCGCCCCGGTGCCGTTCACCCGCGTGGACCTTCCGGCCGTCGCCCGCGCCCTCGAGACGATCGACGATCCGCGCCTCTCCGCGGCGGGCCCTGCGGGAGAGCTTCTCCTCGTCATGGTGCGCAACCGCTCCGCCGAGCTCGCCCCGGTGCGCGCCGGTGAGGAGCCGCCCCCGGGGGCGATCGCCGCAGTCCTCGTCGCCGGGTAGCCGGCGGGGGCTTCAGCCCGGCCGGACCGCCTCGACGAAGGAGGCCTCGCGGGCCCACCGGAACGCCTGGTCGATCTGCTCGTCGGCGAGCACGCCGTCCCGGCGCAGCATCTCCACCTCGCGCCGCATGTCGGTGTCGAGCAGGTAGGGGCCGTCGGTGTTGATGGTGAAACGCACGCCGGCGCGCCAGAATCGCTGGAGCACCTCCCGCATCTCCGCCGTCCCGGAGACCGCCCGGGTGGCCAGGTTCGAGGTCGGACAGATCTCGAGTGTCACCCCCCGTTCCCGCAGGAGCGCCATCACCGACTCGTCCTGGGCGGCCCGGATGCCGTGGCCGATCCGGTCGGGCTCGAGCTGCTCGACCACGGCCCGGACCCCTTCGGCGCCGGTCCCCGCCGTCTCCCCGGTGTGGACGGTGGTCTTGAGCCCCGCCTTGCGGGCGTGGGCGAAGAGCTCCCGGTACTTCCCCACCACGGCCGGGTCGAGCTCGACGGCGTTCCGCTCGGTGCCGGCCAGGTCGATCCCGACGACGCCCCGCTTCTGGTAGCGGATCGCCTTCTCCACGATGATCTCGTTCAGGTGCGGCTCGAACTCGCGGGCCAGGCAGAAGATGAGCCCGGCCTGGACGCCGTACTCGAGGACGCCCCGGTCCATCCCGCGCAGCGCGGCGTGGATGATGTGGTCGAGGTCCCGCTCCCCGCCCTGGTTGCGCTTCATCGGGTTGAAGCGCAGCTCGATGAGGTTCACGCGGGAGGAGCGGTACTCCTTCCCGATGATCTCGTGGACGCTGCGCTCCATGGCCTGGGGCGACGACTGGATCCGCTCCGTCCACTGGTGGAGCACGGCGAGGTACTCGTCGAGCGACTTCACCTTCCCGGGGCGGGCCGAGACGAGCTCCCGGAACTCCCAGTAATCGGCGACCGGGAGCTTCAGCCCCTGCTCGTGGGCGATCGACCAGAGGGTGTGGGGAGCAGCCGCGCCGCCCACGTGGATGTGGAGGTCGGAGAGGTCCCGGGTCATCCCGGCTCAGTGCTCGGCTTCGTCCGGCGCGGCGTCGGCGGGGGCCCCGAGGGCCAGCCCGCAGTCCGGGCACTCGGCCGCGCTCCCCGCGGGCGTGAACTTGTGGCCGCAGGCCGGGCACTCGATCTCGCCGCCGGCGTCGAGGTCCACGCCGCGCAGGCCGCGCTCGGCCGCCTCCCGGGCACCGGCCTCCCCGAGCAGGTGGGCCCACTGGGCGCGCAGCGCCGCCTCGGCCGCCTCCACCTCGCCCTTCGGCACGTAGAGGTTCCAGAGCGGGTGCTGCTTCTGCTCCGGGCGTCCGATGGGGATCTGCTCCATCCCCGGCGAGAGCCCCTCCCCCTCCAGCACCGCCATCATCTCCTTCACCGAGGCGTAGCCGGAGCGCGAGAGGAGCTTCAGCCCCTCCCCCTCGGCGGCGCAGGTGACGCAGGGCCCGGCAGGGTCGATCGGCGTGTTGCACTTGGGACATGCGGCGACGGCCATGGGTCCTCTATACTCCCACCCCTCATGATCATCGACGGAAAACTGGTGGCGGCCAAGGTCCGCGCCGAGGTCGCGGACCAGGTGAAGGAGCTGGCCCGCGGAGGATTCGTTCCTGGCCTGACGGTGGTGCGCGTCGGCGAAGACCCGGCCTCGGCCGTCTACGTGAAGGGCAAGCGCAAGGCCTGCGAGGAGGTGGGCATGCGCTCGGTCGAGCACCACCTCCCGGCCACGACCGCCGAGGCGGAACTGCTCGCGCTCATCGCCCGGCTGAACGCCGACCCGGAGACGCACGGCATCCTCGTGCAACTCCCGCTGCCAAAGCACATCGACGAGTCCAAGGTGCTCGACGCCATCTCCCCGGCCAAGGACGCCGACGGCTTCCACCCGGTGAACGTGGGTGCGCTCTGGCTCGCCAAGCCCGCCCCGCGCCCCTGCACCCCGGCCGGCGTGATGCGCCTCCTCGACGAGGCCGGCGTCGATCCGAAGGGCAAGCGGGCGCTCGTCGTCGGGCGCTCCAACATCGTGGGCAAGCCGATGGCGTACATGCTCCTCGAGCGCCATGCGACCGTGACCATCGCCCATTCCCGCACCGAGGACCTGGCCGGCGAGGTGGCCCGGGCCGACATCCTCGTCGCCGCCATCGGCAGGGCCGAGATGGTGAAGGGCGCCTGGGTGAAGCCCGGCGCGGTGGTCATCGACGTGGGGATGAACCGCAAGCCCGACGGCAAGCTCTGCGGCGACGTGGAGTTCGCCGAGGCCGAGAAGCGGGCCTCCGCCATCACCCCCGTCCCGGGCGGGGTCGGTCCGATGACCATCGCCATGCTCCTCGTGAACACCCTCGACCTGGCGCGGAGGGCGCGCGGGTGAGGCTGGCCTTCGTCGCGGCCGCGCTGCTCGCCGCGTCCTGCACGCGCGGCTCCGACTTCGTCCTCCGGCCCGAGCCGCTCGGCCCGGCGCCGGCTCCGTCCCCGGTCGTCTTCCGGGCCCTGCACGTCGCCGACTTCGGCGACGACACGCGGCAGCAGGCCACGGTGGCGGGGGCGATGGCCGCGGCCTCCCGGGCCGCGCCGGTCGACCTCGTCCTCCATCCCGGCGACAACGTCTACGAGTGCGGCCCCGATCCGATCCTCCCCGGCGCCGAGAAGTGCGCCTTCGGCCCGGACCGGAACCAGGTGGAGGCCGGCTACGTCCCGCCGGTCGACCCCGCCTTCGAGAAGCTCTTCGAGAAGCCGCTCGCCGGCGTGCTGCGCGACGGCAAGCCGGTGCCGGTGCTCCTCACGCTGGGCAACCACGACGTGGCGGCGCTCGGAACCTGCGCCTCGGGCGGCGAGGCGCGGGTCATCGCGCGCCGGAGGGCCTGCCTCTCGGTGGCCCACCGCTCCCCGCGCTGGTCGATGCCGGGGCGCCACTGGGTCGAGGACCGCGGACCGGTCCGCTTCATCGGGATCGACTCCAACCTCCTCAAGCGCGACTACGGCGACTTCTCCTTCGAGGACGAGGTGGCCTTCGTCACCGAGGCGGCCCGCCCCTGCAAGGAGCGGCTCTGCTTCATCGTGGCCCACCACCCCAGCTTCTCCGCCGGCGAGCACCGCTCCGACGCCACGCCCGAGTACCTGGACCGGGTGAAGCGGATCGAGGAGGCGGCCGGCCCCATCGCGGCCTGGCTGGCCGGGCACGAGCACCAGCTCGAGCACCTGCGGTCGCCGTCGGGCTACGACGTGCTCATCTCCGGGAACGGCTCCCGGGCCCGGACCGGGGAGCGCTTCAAGACCCTGTCGGCTCCCGGCGCACGCCTCCTCTTCGCCTCCACCGCCGCCGGATTCGGGGTGCTGGAGATCGGGTCGGGCGGGAACTGGTCCTACAGGTTCGTCGACGGCTCCGGAAAGAGCTTGCAGTGCTGCACGGCCGTTGCAAGGGGTCCGTGCAGGCCGGTGACGTGTCCCCCATGATGCCTTGACCCTCGGGGGACGGCCGATAGAATCCGGCCGCCCTCCCCCAACCTCGGCGGTACCGATGGCGAAGCGCACTCCGCTCTACGACGTACACGTGCAGTCCGGCGCCCGGATGGTCGAGTTCGCCGGCTGGGACATGCCGGTCCAGTACTCGGGGCTCCTCGACGAGCACGAGGCGGTGCGGACCCGCGCCGGCCTCTTCGACGTCTCCCACATGGGCGAGGTGGTCTTCCGCGGCCCGAGGGCGCTCGAGGCGCTCAACCGGATCTTCACGAACGACCTGGGTCGGGTGGTCGACGGCCAGGCCCAGTACGGCTGCATGTGCCGCGAGAACGGCGGCATCGTCGACGACGTGGTGATCTACCGGCGCTCCGCCGAGGACCTGCTCGTCTGCGTGAACGCCGGGAACCGCGAAAAGGATTTCGCCTGGCTGGCCGACCACGCCGCTGGCGCGCAGGTGACCAACGAGTCGGACGACTGGGTACAGCTCGCCCTGCAGGGGCCGCGCGCCCAGGCCATCCTCCAGCCGCTCACCGGCGCCGAACTGGCCAAGCTCAAGACGTTCCACTTCGTCGACGGCGACGTGGCGGGGGTCCCCTGCACCATCGCCCGCACCGGGTACACCGGCGAGGACGGCTTCGAGCTCTTCTGCCGCCCCGCGCTGGGGGTGAAGCTCTGGAAGGCGCTCGTCGAGGCGGGAAAGCCCGAGGGGCTCGTCCCGGCGGGGCTGGGCGCGCGCGACACGCTCCGGCTCGAGGTCGCCTACCGGCTCTACGGCAACGACATGGACGACGACACCACCCCGCTCGAGGCCGGGCTGGGCTGGGTGGTCAAGTTCGACAAGGGCGACTTCATCGGGCGCGACGCCATGCTCCGGCAGAAGACGGCCGGCCTGCCCCGCAAGCTGGTGGGGTTCGTCCTCACCGACCCGGGCATCGCCCGGCACGGGTACGACGTCCTCCACGACGGCAGGAAGGTGGGCGTGGTGGCGAGCGGCACGAAGTCCCCCACCGTGAAGAGCTCCATCGGCCTCGCCTTCGTGCCCCCGGCGCTGGCCGCCGAGGGATCCACCTTCGCCGTCGACATCCGCGGCCGTCCCGCCGCTGCACAAGTAGTGAAGACGCCGTTCTACGTGAGGAAATGACCATGAACTTCCCCGACGATCTGAAGTACACCCGCGATCACGAGTGGGCCCGCGTCCAGGGCAACCGGGTGACCGTGGGCATCACCGACTTCGCCCAGGACGCGCTGGGGGACGTGGTCTACGTCGAGCTGCCCGAGGTCGGCGACGTCGTGAAGAAAGGGGAGACCTTCGGCGTGGTCGAGTCCACCAAGGCGGTCTCCGACCTGTTCGCGCCGGTCTCCGGGAAGGTGGTCGAGGTGAACGCCCCCCTCGTCGACGCCCCCGAGACGGTCAACGAGGACCCCTACGAGGAAGGCTGGATGATCGTCATCGAGTCCACCGATGCGAAGGAGCTCGCCGAGCTCCTCGACGGTGCGGCCTACCGGAAGTTCGTCGAGGAAGAGCAGGAGTAACCCTTGCGCTACCACCCCCACACCCCCGGGGACGTCCGGCAGATGCTGGACGCCTGCGGGGTGGCCTCCATCTCCGAGCTGTTCCGCTCCATCCCCGCGAAGCTGCGGCTGGAACGGCCGCTCGACGTGCCCGCCGCCACCGACGAGGTGTCCCTCCTCGCCGAGTTCCAGCGGCTCGCGGCACGCAACCGCACCGAGCACCCGCCCTTCATCGGCGCCGGCGCCTACGCGCACCACGTTCCCCCGGTGGTCGACCAGTTGCTCCTGCGCGGCGAGTTCTTCACCGCCTACACGCCCTACCAGCCGGAGATCGCCCAGGGCACCCTGCAGGCCCTCTTCGAGTGGCAGACCTTCGTCACCCTGCTCACCGGGCTCGAGGTCTCGAACGGCTCGATGTACGACGGCGCCTCGGCCACCGCCGAGGCGGTGCTGCTCGCCACCCGGGCCACCGGGCGGGAGAAGGTGGTGGTGAGCGGCGCGCTTCACCCGGAGTACCGCAAGGTGCTCGCCACCTACCTGGCCTCGACGGGCGACGAGATCGTCACCGTCCCGTACGGCCAGGACGGGCGAACCGACCTGGCCGCCCTGCAGGCCGCGGTCGACGACCGGACCGCGGCGGTGGTGATCGGGTACCCCAACTTCTTCGGCGTGATCGACGCCCTGCCGGAGGCTTCCGCCATCGCGAAGCGGGCCGGCGCGCTCGCCGTCTCGGTGACGGCGGAGTCGGTCTCGCTCGGGCTCCTCCAGGCCCCGGGGGCACTCGGCGCCGACGTGGCCGTGGGAACGTTCCAGAGCTTCGGCAACGGGCTCAACTTCGGCGGCCCGGCCCCGGGCTTCCTCGCCATCCGCGAGGGGCTCATCCGGCAGATGCCAGGGCGCGTTGCCGGCGCCACCATCGACCGCAACGGCCGTCGCGGCTTCGTCCTCACCCTCTCCACCCGCGAGCAGCACATCCGGCGCGAGAAGGCGACGTCCAACATCTGCACCAACGCCGGGCTGGCCGCGCTGGCCGCGACCATCCACCTGTCCTTGCTCGGCAAGGGCGGCCTGGCCCACCTGGCGCGGCTCAACCACGCGCGCGGCAAGCAGCTGCGCGACGCCATGAAGAAGGCCGGCTTCGGCCTGCGCTTCAGCGGCCCCACCTTCAACGAGGCCGCCTTCGACGTCGGCGACGCCGAGGCGGTGGTGGAGCGGCTGGCGAGGAAGGGCATCGCGGCGGGCGTCCCGCTCTCCCGCTGGTACCCGGACGATCCGGCGATGAAGGGCGCGCTGCTCAGCGTCGCCACCGAGGTCCACACCCCCGAGCTCATCGAGCTCTTCGCGCAGTCGGTGAGGGGATAGCCATGGCCAACCCGACCGGCTGGAAGCCCAGCATGGAGAAGGGCGCCGCCCCCGGCGCCGACGCACTCGACACGGGGCTCCTCGGCGCCACCCGCGGCCTCGCCATGGAGGAGCCGCTGGTGTTCGAGCAGGGCTCGCCCGGACGGATCGGCGTGTCGCTGCCGCCCGTGCCCGCGGGGGCCGATCCGTCGGCCGAGATCCCCGCCGCGCTGCTCCGGGGCGAGATCGCCGGAATGCCGGAGATGGCCGAGCTCGAGGTGGTGCGCCACTTCACCCGGCTCTCCCAGTGGAACTGGGGAATCGACACCGGGTTCTACCCGCTCGGCTCCTGCACCATGAAGTACAACCCCAAGTCGAGCGAGGCGCTGGCGCGCCTGCCCGGCTTCGCGGGGGCCCACCCCCTGCTGCCTGGCTCGATGAGCCAGGGGGCGCTCGAGCTCATCTGGAAGCTGGAGCGGTCGCTGTCGGAGGTCGCCGGCTTCCCGGCATCGGTGATGTCGCCGGCGGCGGGCGCGCAGGGGGAGCTCTGCGGCCTCATGATGATCCGGGCCTACCACGTGGCCCGGGGCAACCCGCGCCACAAGGTGCTCATCCCCGACACCGCGCACGGCACCAACCCGGCCTCGGCGGCCTTCAACGGCTACTCCACGGTGACGCTCGAGAGCGGCCCGGACGGTCGGTTGCACCCGGAGACGGTCGCGAAGGCGATGGACGACGACGTCGCCGCCATCATGATCACGAACCCCAACACCCTGGGGATCTTCGAGAGCCACATCGCCGAGATCGCCGAGATCGTCCACGCCAAGGGCGGGCTCGTCTACGGCGACGGCGCGAACTTCAACGCCCTCCTCGGCGTGGCGCGCCCCGGCGACATGGGGTTCGACGTCATGCAGTACAACCTCCACAAGACCTTCGCGACGCCCCACGGCGGCGGCGGTCCCGGCTCCGGGCCGGTCGGCGTGGCCGAGCCGCTCATCCCCTTCATGCCGCTGCCCGTCGTGGTGAAGGAGGGCGAGACCTACCGGCTCGTGACCGACCCGAAGGAGCGTCCGCAGACCATCGGCAAGATCCGCGAGTTCTGGGGCAACACCGGGATGTTCGTCCGCGCCTGGGCCCTCATCCGCGAGCTCGGTCCCGAGGGGCTCCGGCGCGTGGCCGAGCTGGCGGTGCTGAACGCCAACTACGTCCGCGCGAAGCTCGTCGGCCACTACAACCTTCCCTACGAGACCGAGACGCTGCACGAGGTGGTCTTCGACGACAAGCTCCAGAAGGACGCCGGCGTCACCACCATGGACGTCGCCAAGCGGCTCATCGACCACGGCTCCCATCCCCCCACGGTCTACTTCCCGCTGGTGGTCCATGGCGCGCTCATGATCGAGCCGACCGAGACCGAGTCGAAGGAGACACTCGACCAGTTCGTGGCCGCCATGCAGGCCATCGCGGCCGAGTCGAAGACCGATCCCGAGGCGCTCAAGGGCGCGCCGCGGAAGACGGTCCGGGCCCGGCTCGACGAGACCCGCGCGGCGCGCAAGCCCGTCCTGCGCTGGACCCCGGGCATGAAGGTCGAATAGGCCAAGCTCGCACTTCGAAACGTCCTATCTTCCATGGAAGCCCCCTGATCAAGGGGGCTTTCTTCGTTTTTTCCTGTTCATGCCCCTTTACGGCTCGCTTTTTTGTGGCAGGCTGGGCGGGCCATGGAGGCACCACGGGAGAAACGGACATGAGGAAGTTCGGCAGTGCAGTGGTCGTCGCGGCGGCGCTGGCGTTCGCCACTCCCGCAGGGGCCCAGGTGGCGCTCGACCTCAAGGTCGGCTACGCGCTCCCCACCGGGGACCTTGTAGCCTTCGGGGGCTCCGACTACTTCGGACCGATGAAGTACACCTGGTCCGGCGCGATCCCCATCGAGGTGGCGGGGCGCTACCGGTTCAGCCCGTCCTTCTCCGCCGGCGTCTACTTCCAGTACGACCCGGCCTTCGTCGCGACCCGCTTCTGCGCCGCCGGCATGACCTGCTCCGCGTCCGACCTGCGGGTGGGCGTGGAGGCCGTCTACGGCTTCCTGCCCGAGCGCACCTGGAACCCCTGGGTGAGCGTCGGCACCGGATGGGAGTGGACCACCTTCTCGGTCGCCACGGCCGACGCCAGCGCCAAGGTGACCTACAGCGGCTGGGAGTACTTCAACGTCCAGGCAGGGCTCGACTGGAACCTGTCGAAGATGTTCGCCGTCGGTCCCTACGTGGGCTACTTCGGCGGCAGCTACTCGAGCCTCTCCGGCAACTCGACCGGTACGGGCTCCGGTGGCGCCGTGTCGGGCTCCATCCCGTCCGCCTACCGCACGTTCCACGGTTGGATGCAGTTCGGGTTGAAGGGCACGCTGAACCTCTGACGCAGTTGCTCGCTCGCACCCTTCGGTAAGAGCCCATCCGGGTGTAACCCCCCGAATGGTCAGATCTAATCTACCCTCCTGGTACACGTCAGGGTTGTGGACGGCTCGCGTATTTCTGGCACGCTACCCTGGCCATGTCGGCAAATCGGGCACCCTCACCAACGGTCGCCCGTCCAACGGGAGGCAATAAATGAAGAAGATTCTCAGTGCGGTGGTGGTGGCGGCGGCGCTCACGTTCGCCGGTACGGCCCAGGCGCAGTTCGCGCTGGATCTCAAGATGGCTTACGCGATCCCCACCGGAAATGTCATCAACGGGATTGCGCTCTCCAACAGCACGAGCGGCGCCATCCCGTTCGAGGTGGCCGGTCGCTACCGCTTCACGCCGAACCTCTCGGCCGGGCTCTACTTCCAGTGGGGACCCGCCTTCCTGAAGTCGAGCTTCTGCGATGTCGGGCTGAGCTGCTCGGCCTCCGACATGAGGCTCGGCGTCGAGGTGATGTACGGCTTCAACCCGACCGGGATGAATCCCTGGGTCAGCCTCGGCACCGGCTGGGAGTGGTCCTTCGCCTCGGCCACCGCCGGAGGGCTCTCGGCCACCTCCCAGACCAACGGATGGGAGTACTTCAACATCCAGACGGGCATCGACTTCCCGCTCTCGAAGCTCTTCGGTCTGGGCCCGTACGTCGGCTACTTCGGCGGCTCCTTCACGAGCTGGAGCGCCACCGATTCCAACGGCGTCTACACCAGCGGAACGTACGGCTCCGGGGTCGCCGCCTTCCACGGCTGGTTCCAGATCGGCGCCAAGGGCACCTTCAACTTCTAGACGTCCGCCTCACACCCGCCGCGCGTGGACGGTCCTCCGCCCCGCGCGGCGGTCGTGTATCCGGGCCCCTACTGCTGCCCGGGACCGCGGAAGAACCGGAATCCGCCGCCGCCTGTGGAGACGTGGAAGCCGAAGGTGAAGCGGATGTCGCCGCGCGCGTCGGCGAGGCCGGGGGGCGGGTTCACGAAGGGCTGGGCCTTCTCGAAGGCGTCGATGGCGGTCTGGTCGAGGAAGTCGAGCCCGCTCGACCGGGCCACCTTGATCTCGGTGATGCCACCCTGCGGGTTCAGCACCACGGCCAGGATGGTCGTGCGGTCCTTGCTGAAGTAGCGCGAGCCGGTGGGGTCCCGGACGCGGGCCGCGTCCATCGGGTTCCAGAGCTCGGCCACGTTCTGCTTCACCCGGTTGAAGAACCCAGCGTACTTCCACTCCCGCGTGTTGAGGAAGGTCGCGTCCCCAACGTCGACCCCCTCGACGTGATCCGGCGCCGGTGCGGCGGTGAGCTTGTCGTAGAAGGCCGAGGACGGCGTGAGGATGGGCTTCCCGCCCGAGTTGCCGGGCAGGGTCGCGCCCTCGCCCCCTTCCCCGCCCTCCCCCAGCTCCTCGAGCGGCGTCTTCTTGCGGTCGGCGCCGATGGGAACGGCGCCCTGCTTGGGATCGAGCAGGCCGTCGGGGGACACGGCCATGGCGAGCTTGTCGGGCGACGGCTTCGGGGCCGCCTCCGGTGTCTTCCCGGGCGCTCCCGCCTTGCGGGTGTCCCCGCCCTTCGCCCCCGTGGCGCCGTTTCGCGCCGCCTGCTCGTCCCGCGGGCCGGGCGCCTGCTCCTTGACGCGGTTCTGGGTCGGGGCGGGAGCCGCCTTCTCGTAGTCCAGCTTGCGAAACCGGGACACGGTCTCCTTCTCCACGGAGTTGGTGCTCTCTGCGAGGAAGCGCGTGTCCTTGGGCGTCTTGTCGGTGTTCGTCGGCGCGACGTCGACGACCTGTCCGGGCAGCTGCGGGGGAACGGGCTGCTGCTGGGCCTGCTGGGCCTGCTGGGCCGGCCCGGGCGGGGGAACCGGCTGGGGCTGCGCCCGGGGGGCCGCGCGGGGCGGCGGAGCGGCCGGGGAAGGCGCCGGACGGCTCCCGTCGGTGACCTGCCGGTTCGAGCTCCAGGCATCCTGCGAGAGGGGGGCCATCGCCACCGAGCGAGGCGCGTCGGCGGGGAACGACTTCAGCTTGTTCCAGTCGATCTCGACCATCCACAGGACGAGGGCGTTCACGAGGAGCGACGCCACCACGCCGGCCACGAGCCGCCAGCCGGTCCAGGAGCGATAGCGCCGGCGGCGCAAGCTGGGGCCGAGGTGATTCATCTTCGGGAGTGGAATCTATAACAGAGGATGGGAGCGGGCTCGCTGGATCCAGCGGAATTCTCGAACGTTGACCCCCCGCCGGCGCGGGGCCAAGATCCCGCCCCCGTGCCCCTCGGTCCTGTTCATCCCACAACTCCGCCGCTCCGCCCCGGAGCCCGGCGCTCCCGGCGCGCCCGGCTCCTCGCCGGAAGCGCGGTGACCGCGGCACTGCTCGTCGCCCTGTGGGCCGGGGCGTTCGCCTGGGGCAACTCGCCGCCGGGCCGGAACTTCATCCGGCAACGGGCCGAACGGGCGCTCCGGGGGCGCGTCGGCCCGGTGGAGGTGGGCGAGGCGGGACTCGACCTGCTCCTCCGCGCGCGGCTCTCCCCGGTGACGATCCTGGGAAAGGACCCGGGTGCGCCGCTCCTCCGCGCCGACCGGGTCGTGGTCCGACCCCGTCTCCTCACCCTGCTCGCCGGCCGGGTCGAGCCGGCAGCGGTGGCGCTCCGGGGGGTTCGGCTCCGCCCGGGCCAGGAAGGCTCCGAGGTCGGCCCCCTCGACCTCTTCGTGGAACTGCCCGGCGTGGACGACGTTCGTTTCCGGATCGGGCTCGCCGCAGGGGGGAGCCTGGACGGGAGCGCCCAGCGTGGCCCGGACGGCGTCGCGTTCCGCTGCGAGGGAGCGGTCTCGCTCCCCGAGGACCTCCCGCCGACCATCGCGGCCCGGCTCCCATTCCTTCCGGCCTCGGGAAGGCTGGCGCTGCGGGCTTCGGGCCAGGGCACGCCGGACGGTCGCCGGGGAGAGGTCGACCTCGTGCTCCGCGTCACCGAGCTCTCCTTCGCGGGGGCCCGGATCGGCCCCACCCCGCTCGGCCCCCTCGCCGCAGGCGCCTCCGGAAGGGTCGAGTGGAACGGAACCGAGCGGCGCGTCCGGCTCCGGAACGGACGAATCTCGCTCGGCGAGGCCGGGGAGGCCGCGGCCACGGTGGAGGGCGAGGTCGTCCTCGGAAGCGACCCCCGCTTCTCCGTGTCGGCCCGGGCCGAGGCGGTGCCCTGGCGCGCGCTCCTCGACGCCCTTCCCCCGGACCTCGGTCCCCCGCCGTCGGCGCCCACCGTGTCCGGCACCCTGTCGGCCCGGGCCTCCGCATCCGGCTCGCTGGCACGCCGGGGCGAATGGGACGTCCAGGTCGACCTGGACCTGGAGGACCTTCGCCGTGCTGCCCGGGCCGGGCGCCCGTCCTGGCTCTCCTCCGGCTTCGAGTGGACCCCCATCGACGGCCCTCCGGACGAGCCCGCCCGTCGCATCCTGATCGGGCCGGGCAACCCGGCCTTCGTGCCCTACGGCGAGATCCCGCAGGTCCTGGTCCGGGCGGTGACCGCGAGCGAGGACGCCGGCTTCTTCGGCCACCGCGGCTTCGACTTCCGCGAGATCGCCAATGCGGTGACCGATCGGAGCCGCGTCCGAGGCGCCTCGACCATCACCCAGCAGCTCTCGAAGAACCTGTTCCTCTCCCCGGAGCGGACGCTCGCCCGGAAGGTGCGCGAGGCCCTCGGGACGATCGCCCTCGAGGCCACGCTGTCGAAGGGGCGGCTCATCGAGATCTACCTGAACCTCGCCGAGTGGGGACCGGGGGTCCACGGCGTGGGGGAGGCGGCGCGCTTCTGGTTCGGGAAGGACGCCCGGGCCCTGACGGCGCGGGAGTCGGCCTTCCTCGCCACCGTCGTCCCGAGCCCGCGCCGGTTCCATGCCCGGCTGCACCGCTCCGGGATCACCCCCTGGTGGAACGCACGCATCGACGACGTGCTGGGGAAGATGCGCATCCAGAACCAGCTCACCGACGAGCAGCTCGCGGCGGCCCTCGCCGAGCCGCTCGACCCGCTCGGGCGCGAGCACCCGGCCGACGCGAGCGTGGAGGATCCCGGCCCCGGGGAACCCGGGACGGAGGAGGAGCCAGGCTCGGGGGAGCCCTACTTGTCCCGGTAGGTGATCCGGCCGCGCGTGAGGTCGTACGGGCTGAGTTCGAGCTTCACACGGTCGCCGGGGATGATGCGGATGTGAAATTTCTTCATCTTGCCGGACGCATAGGCGAGCACCACGGGGCCGCTGTCGACCTTCACGCGGTACATGCCGCCGGCAAGGGCCTCCTCGACGGAGCCCTGTACTTCGATTCCTGCTTCCTTCTCGCTCAATCGCTCTCCTGGGTTCGCATCCTTATAGCCGGAATGGGCTCGAGCGGCCCCGGAATTGCGGGGCCGCCCGATGGCTACCCTCTCCGGCTGGACTAGCCGCGACGGACGTTGGCGGCCTGGAGCCCCTTGGGGCCCTGGACCACCTCGAACTCGACCCGCTCTCCCTCCTTCAGGGTGCGGAATCCGTCCATGGTGATCGCCGTGTGGTGAACGAAGACGTCCTCGCCACCCTCCTGCGAGATGAAGCCGAAACCCTTCGAGTCGTTGAACCACTTCACGGTGCCGGTAGCCATCGCGTCCACGGTCCTTTGTTTCCTGGTTTCACCTTCCCGGGAGCTCTCGAAGCCCCGGTCGCCGGCCCCAAATGGCCGGATCTCGGGCGCAAAATATCCACAAAGGGCGTGAGGCCGTCAAGCGCGTGGAGCAGCCCCGGTCGGGCCCCGGTCAGGACCCGGACGAGACGAACCGGGCCAGCAGCAGGCCCGCCACACCGGCCACCCAGGCGCCGAGCACCGTCGCCGCGACGTAGGCGCCGGCGAGCCCCCACTGCCCCCGCTGCGCCAGGGCCAGCGTCTCGTGGTTGAAGGAGGAGTAGGTCGTGAAGCCGCCCATGACCCCCACCGCGAGGAAGAGCCTCAGTTCCGGCCCGATCGCCCCCACCTCGAGACCGAGGAACATGATCACGCCGATCAGGAACGAGCCCACCAGGTTCACGGTGAGCGTTCCCCAGGGGAATCCCGTGCCCCAGGCCGCGCCGGCATAGCTCCCCACGAGGTAGCGAGCGCCGCTTCCGATGGCGCCGCCGGCGCAGACGAGCAGGAACTTCGACATGGGCGACGCGGAGTCTAGGCCCGCAGCCGCGCCACCCGCAAGACCGTCAGGCGCCGAGCCCGCGGAGGAGCACCGCTGCGCGCCGGGCCACCTCGTCGCCACCGTCCCGGAGCGCGACGAGCCCCGCGCGGGCCGCCTCCCGCCGCGCCGGGCCCCCCGTGCCCGCATCGGCGGGCACGGCGAGCAGCGACTCGGCCCGGGCGAGGAGGACCTGCCGGTCCTCCGGCGCGAGCCTGTGGGCCGCCTCCGCGCAGAGGACCGCCGCGAAGGGCTCTCCGCTCCGGCGCTTCACCTGGGACAGGAGCGCCCAGGCCAGCGCGTCCTTCGGATTGGTCACCACCAGCCCCTCCAGGATCGCGCCCGCGACCTCCAGATCGCCGCCGTCGGCCTCCCGCGCCGCGAGCGTCGCCATGGCGGCGCCCAGCTCCGCGGGCATCCCCTGGATCTCGGCGAGGGTACGGCCCGCCCTCAGGTCCTCGATGGTCGGGATCATCCGCGCCTCCTACCGGACGTTCTGCACGGCGACCATGGTGGTCTCGTGCATGCCCTTCATGAGGTTGGACACGAGCGTGAAGAGCTGATTCTGCTTCTCCACGAGCCGCTGGATCTCGAGCATCTCGAGTCGCTCGTCGGGCGAACCGGCCTCGCCCTTCTGCGCCGTGGTACCCGACTTGGACGTCGACTTGGACGTCGACGTGGACGTGGACTTGGCCGTGGACGTGCCCTTCCCCGAGGTGGTGCCGGTCTTCGTTCCGCTCGACCCGCCCGCCTTGGTCGAGCCCGAGGACCCGCCCTTGGCCGTGCTGCCCTTGAGCGCACCGGACAGGACGCCCCCGAGGCTCTCCCCGATCTTCATCGCCGCCGGCGCGAGCATGGGCAGCCCCACCGCCGAGGCGAGCGCGCCGAGGAGCGGGCCCCCGAAGGACTTGAGCGCGTCCCCGAGCATCCCCTCGAGCCCCCCGAAGAGCGAATCGAAGATGCCTCCGCCACCCGGGAAGATGGCCCCGAGGATGTTCCCGAAGAAGCCTCCGTCCTCCTTCTTCGTCTCGGAACCTCCCTCGCCGTACTTGGCCTTGTAGTCGTCCATCTTGTCGGTGAGCTCGGCGTCGAGCTTCTTCTGCACGGCGATCATGAAGCGGGAGAGCTTCTCCTCGATGCTGAGCGACGGGTCGGAGAGGAAGGACCACTCGCCGCCAGCCTTCGTCGCCGTGCCGGCCTTCGCCGCGCCGGAGGCCGCGACCTTCGCGTAACCGGCCCCGTCCCCCTTCGAGGCCAGGGTGGAGACGAGCCAGGAGACGGGCGCGGATGGCGCAGCGCCTCCGCCGAGCCAGGGAAGGATCGGGGCGCCGCCGGGGGACGGCCCGTCGAGCCCGGCGGGCGCGGCGCTCCGGGCGCGGGAGGAAGCAACGGCGCGCCCCGTTCCCTCGGCGTCGGCGAGCGACACGGAGAGCTGCGGGGCAGAGGAAATGACCTGGGCGATCGACATGTGCGGACCTCCTGGGGTGAAGGGAACGTGACGTCCCCTCGCACCGCCCGTGCCGGAAAACGGAAGCGCGTTTCCAGGGCGTTCCGGCGCTACCCGGGCCGCCTCCGCGCCGGAGGGGCCGGGGCACGGACGTTTGACCCCACGTCCTGCGGCCCCTAGATTCCCCTGGTGCGATACCTCGGCATCGACCTCGGAAGGGCCCGCATCGGGCTCGCCCTGGCCGACGACGTCCTCCGCTCGGCGCGCCCGCTCCGCGCGGTCGAGCGGCGGAACGAGGCGGCGGACCTCGGCGCCATCGGGATCGTCGCCCAGGAGTACGAGGTGACCCGTGCCGTGGTCGGCCTCCCCCTGAACATGGACGGGACCGAGGGCCCTTCGGCCCGGCTCGCACGCACCTTCGCCCCCCGCCTGGCGTCCGCGCTGGGGGTGCCGGTCGACCTCTTCGACGAGCGGCTCTCCACCTTCGAGGCCGAGGACCGGCTGCGCTCCCGCGGGGTGTCGTCCCGGGACATGAAGGCGCTCGTCGACGCCGAGGCGGCCGCGGTGATCCTGCAGGGCTGGCTCGACGGGAGGCCCATGTGAGGATCGTCCGGCTGCTCGGCTTCCTGGTCTTCCTGTCGGTGCTCGCCGGGGGGGCCTTCGTCTGGACCACCTGGCGGGAGCTCCGCGCCTTCCGCGACACGCCCTTCGGCAGCGGCGCCGAGAAGATCGTCGAGGTCGACCCGGGCACGAACGCCAGCGGCGTGATCCGCCGGCTGGCCGAGGCGGGGGTCATCTCGGACGAGAAGACCGCCCGCCGCTACCTGCGCATGTGGAAGCGGGACAAGCGGACGCTCAAGGCCGGCGAGTACGCCTTCAGCGGGCCGCTCCTCCCCGACGACGTCCTCGAGCGCATCTACAAGGGCGAGGTGAAGACCTGGAAGTTCACCGTCCCCGAGGGGCTGCGCGCCGACGAGATCGCCCCGATCATCGAGAGGGCCTCGCTCGGCAGGTCGTCGGAGCTGCTCGCACTGATGCGGGACCCGGCGTTCGCGACCGAGCTCGGGCTTCCCTTCCCTTCCCTGGAGGGCTTCCTCTTCCCGGACACCTACGCCTTTCCACACAGCGTGAAGCCGCGCGAGCTCCTCTCGGCCATGGTGGCCCGCTACCGCGAGTCCTGGAAGAAGGCCGAGGCGAGGCGCCGGCCCGGCGTCACGCTCGACGAGGGACAGGCGGTGGTCCTGGCCTCCATCATCGAGAAGGAGACCGGCCGGCAAGACGAGCGGCAGCGGATCTCCTGCGTGTTCCACAACCGGCTGGCCAAGGGGATGAAGCTCCAGACCGATCCCACGGTGATGTACGCCACCATGCTCCGCCGCGGCGGCAAGTGGTCGAACAACATCACGAAGAAGGACCTCGCCGCGCCGCACCCCTACAACACCTACGCGGTGGCCGGGCTTCCGCCCGGCCCCATCGCGAACCCCGGCGAGGCGGCCCTCGTCGCGGCGATCTCGCCCATCGACTGCCGGGACCTCTACTTCGTGTCGAGGAACGACGGGAGCCACGTCTTCTGCCCGGACCTGCGCTGCCACCAGGCCGCGGTGCAGGAGTGGCAGGTGGAGTTCTTCCGCGCGAAGCGGGCGGCGCGGGAGGCCGACACGGTCCGCGAGGCCGCGGCGCCCCGCGACGGAGCCGCGCCCGCAGCCGAGACGACGCCGCCGCGCGGGTGATCAGTCGCGGGAGCCCCGGGCGTCGGCCCAGGCCTTCGCCGCCGTCGATCCCAGGATGAGCGCCCCTCCCGCCAGCGCCAGCGGCGACGGCCGCTCCCCGTGGGCGAACCAGGCCCAGACGGGATTGAGCGCCGGCTCCACCAGCAGGAGGAGCGCGGCGTCGAGGGCGGGCAGCTTTTCCACCCCCCGGGTGAGGAACACGTAGGCGAGCCCCACCTGGAAGATGCCGAGGTAGGCGAGCGCCGCCCAGTCGGCGGCCGGGACGAGGGCCGGGGAGCGAAGGAAGGGCAGGCAGATCATCGCGGCGAAGACGTTCCCCAGGACGGCCGCGGCCATGGGGGACGTCCCCTCGTGGCGCGCCATCCACCGGAGTCCCATGATCGCGAAGGCCCAGGTGACCCCGGAGAGGAGCGCGAGCACGTTTCCGCGGAACGGGTCGGGCGCGGTCCGCACCGCCGTGCCGGTCCCGGCGAACACGAGGAGGAGCCCGACCACCACCGGGAGCATGAGGACGAGGTCGCTGCGGCTGGCGCGCTCCCGCAGGAGCCAGGGGCCGACGAACAGGATGTAGAGCGGCGCCGTCGACTGCAGGAAGATGCTCGCGGCCGAGGTGGTGAGCTTGTTGGCGGTGACGAAGAGGACGAGCGAGCCCGCGAAGGCGAGCCCCACCGCGGCCGCCCTCCAGGTGTAGCCCCGGCGGGCCGCCGGGATGAAGGCCACGAGCGCCAGGGCGGCGATGGCCGACCGGACGCCCCCCACCTCGAAGCCGGAGAGCGTCGTCGCCTTGATGGCCGCGCCACCCGTCGAGAAGAGCAGCGCCGCGGCGACGATCTCCAGGCGAGCGCGGCGAAGGGGGAGCACGCGCGGAGAATGGCCCGGGACCGGCGGGACGGCAACACCTCGCTCCCGGCTTCCCTCTCCCCTCCACCCGCTGTTATGTTCCGGCCGACCCGATGGACTCCACGCCCCCCACCCCTGCGCGCCGTGCCTGGCTCCTCCTGGGAACCGCCCTCGCCATCGGCGCGGCGGCTACGGCAGCGGTGGTCCTCCTCCGGCCCGCGCCGGCTCCCCCGGCTGCTGCCCCGGTGCCCGTCGCCGAGGTCAGACCGGCCCCGCCCCCTGCGCCTCCGGTGGTCACCCGCGCGACGGCCCGTACCGTGGAGCGCAACCAGAACCCCACGCAGGTCCTCGCCTCCATGGGGCTCGAGGCCACCGAGCTCCAGGCCGTCCTCGGGGCGCTCGACGGCGTCCTGTCCTTCACCCGCATCCGGGTGGGCGACCAGGTGCGGGTCGAGCGCGCGCTCCCGGGCGGCGAATTCCGTTCCCTGTCCTGGCGGCAGGGGCCGGCCGACGAGTTCCTGGTGCTCCCCTGCCCCACCGGGCTGTGCGGCTCCCGGCGCGAGGTGACCGTCACCCGCGACGTGGTCCTCATCTCGGTGTCGATCCGGTCCTCGGTCTCCGAGGCGCTCCAGACGGCGGCGCGCGATCCTTCGCTCGCCGCCTCGGCCGCCGACGTGCTGGCCTGGGACGTCGACTTCTACCAGGACGTCCGGGGCGGCGACTCGCTCAAGCTCGTTGTCGAGCGCTTCGAGGCCGACGGGCGGTTCCTCCGCCACGGCGACGTCCTCGCCACCGAGTACGCGGGCAAGGTCACCGGTCGCAAGCGGCTCTTCCGCTACACCGACCCGTCCGGCTTCACCGGCTACTACGACGATGCCGGGACGAGCGCCCGCCGCGGCTTCCTCAAGGCGCCCGTCCCCTACGTGCACCTCACGTCGCGCTTCGGCAGCCGTCGCCACCCGCTCCTCGGCTACGTCCGCGCCCACCAGGGCGTCGACTACGGTGCGCCCGAGGGCACGCCGGTCTGGGCCGTGGGCGACGGCGTCGTGTCGCTGGCGGGCTGGAGCGGCGGGTGCGGCCTCACCGTGCAGATCCGCCACCGCAACGGGCTCGACTCGGTCTACTGCCACCTCTCCAAGGTGAACGTAGCGGCCGGAAGCCACGTGGGGCAGCGACAGGTGGTGGGACGGGTGGGAAGCACCGGACTCTCCACGGGCCCCCACCTCCACTACGCCATCCGGCGCGGCGGGTCGTACGTGAACCCGCTCCAGCTCCAGCTCCCGCGCGGGGAACCGGTGAAGCCGGAGTGGCGCGACGACTTCCTCACCCGGATCGACGCCGCCCGGCAGCAGCTCGACCGGACGCCGATCGCGCTGCTCGACTGACGGCGCGCCGCCCCGCGGGGCGCCCTCATCGCCGCGCCAGCCGCTGCTCCAGCCCGCTGGCCCGTGCGAGGAGCGGAAGGTCCGGGTCGGCTCCCGACCAGCTCGCGAGGAACGCCGCCACCCGGGTCCGGGCCTCGTCGCGCCGGCCCAGCTGGGCGAGCGCCTCCGCGGCGAGGACGTCGGCCCAGGGCCGGAAGACGTAGGCGGCCGGCGGCGCGTAGAGGAGGTGGACCGCACACACCGCCTCGAATGCCCGCAGCGCCTCCCCGTGCCGCCCGGCGCCCGTGAGCGCCAGCCCGAGCAGGAACTGCGGCTCGACGGCCGGGGTGCGTCGCGCGACGTCGACGAGGATCTCCGCCGCATCCGTGTAGCGCCCCTCCCGGAGGGCCCGGACCGCGACGAACTGGCGCTCGGACAGCGATCCGGGCGGGAGCACCTGCGCCCGGGCCGTGGCCTGGTCGTCCATCCCCAGCCAGGCGAGCAGCCACGCCTTCCGGTCGGCCCCCAGGTCTTCCCCGGGGGGCGGCGCGCGATGGGTCTCGAGGGACTGGCGGGCCGCCTTCGTGTTCGCCCCGGCGAGCGCCATGTAGGCGAGGAACGATGCATCCCAGGCCTCGAACTGGCTTCCGGACTCGGTCGGGATCACGGACAGGAAGGCCTCGTGCCCCTCGCGCCCCCGTCCCTGCGAGGCGAGGATCGGCGCCAGGACCTCGGCCGCCACCCGGCGCGGCCCGGGACGCACGTCCGGCGCGGTCCAGCGCCGGAGTTCCTGCTCGGCCCCGGCCCGGTCCCCGGCCCCGAACAGCACCTCCGCCTTGGCGTAGGCCGACTCGAAGTGCTCGCCGCCCGACACGGCGGTCGCGCTCCCCGCCGCCGCGACGGCCTCGCTCCAGCGATCGGCGGCCCCGAGCGCCCGCGCAACCATGGCCTGGGCCTCCGCCGACGGCCGGAGCCTCGCCGCGCGCTCCGCCCGGGCCAGCGCCTCCCCCTTCGGACCGAACCGGTCCAGCCACTCGAAGAGGTGGATGTAGGCCACCAGGTAGGCCGGGTCCAGATCGAGCGCGGAACCGAAGAGCGACGCCGCCCGTGCGAAGCCCGCCGGCGTGTCGCCGTGCCAGAAGGCCTCGCCGGCGAGGTAGAGGACCTGCTTGTCGAGCGGGTAGTCGAGCGCCAGAGCGTCGAGGATCCGCGTCGCCTCCGGGTAACGCTGCTCCACGACGGCCTTGTACCCGAGGACCAGCCGGCGCTCCTTGTCGGGCAGCTTCGCCACGTGCCTCGCCGCGGTCGCCATGTGGGAACGCTGGTCCTCGTCGGGCGCATCGTGCCATCCGGCCAGGATCGCCATCTCGAGGTGCGGCATGGCGAACTCCGGGTCGGCGGCGATGGCCAGCTTGTACTCCGTGATGGCGGCCGGGATGTCGAAGGTCTCGTTGGCGAACTGCTGACCGAGCAGGTAATGGCGGTAGGCGTCGAGGTTGGTGGTCACCGCCGTCGGCCTCCCTCCGCCCTCGGCGCCGCCCCCCTGGCGAAGGGCCTGACGGATCGAGCCGGCGACGCGGTCCACCAGTTCGGGGATCCCGCTGGGCTCTCCGATCCCGGTGGCGGGCCGGCGCTCCTCGACGACGAAGATCGTGTCGAGGTGCGACGGGTCGATCCCCCGGACCTGGAGCACCACGTCCGATCCGATGCGCCTCACCTCCGGGACGAGCAGCAGGTGCGCGCCCAGCCGGCGGGCCACCTCCCGCGCCACGGCCGGCTCCACCTTCCCCGGCGATCCCAGCGCATCCTGCGCGACGAGGTCGAGCAGGCGGAGCCTTCCGGGCACGTCGAGGGAACGGGACTGCTCGAGCGCCGTCACGAGGAGGGGCGAGACGGCGTCGAGCGAGGGATCGGCGGTCCGATTCAGGGAATCCGACACGACCACCGTCGTCCGGCCCGGACGGGCGACGGCGCCGGCGTGAACGGCGCGCTCGTGCAGCAGCGCACCGAGGACCGCCCCCGCGGAGACCGCGGCGATGCCGGCCACGATGCGCAGCACGAGGGAATGCCGGCGCGCTCGGGGTCGTCCCTCCGACACGGGCCGGGAACCCGGAGGGCGCGGCACCGTCATCTCGTCGATCTCCCGTGCCACCGCCGCCGCGTCGCGGGGACGGTCGACCGGATCGCGGGCGAGCATCCGCTGGACGAGCGGGCCGAGCTGGGGCAGCTCGGGGGCGTCGAGGATGGGCGTGGAGCGAGCGTCCCGAGACCCCGTCGCACCCGGGAACGGGAGCTCCCCGGTGAGCATCTGGAAGATCAGGACGCCCAGCGCGAAGACGTCCGTTCGCTCGTCCTCGGGCGCGCCGCGCCACTGCTCCGGCGCCATGTACGCGGGGGTTCCGCCCTGGACCCCACGCTGGCCGAAGGCCCGTGCCAGGCCGAAGTCGAGGACCTTGGCGTGCCCCTCCTCGTCGAGGAACACGTTCCGTGGATTCAGGTCCCGGTGGATCACGCCGGCAGAGTGGGCATGCACAAGCGCGGCGGCCACGTCGCG
Source organism: uncultured Anaeromyxobacter sp. (assembly GCA_903904005.1). Classification (GTDB taxonomy): domain Bacteria; phylum Myxococcota; class Myxococcia; order Myxococcales; family Anaeromyxobacteraceae; genus CAIOAK01. The sequence continues at coordinate 38,163 of CAIVAR010000161.1, read as the reverse complement.
GACCAGGTGCATCGCCTCGCCCGAGGGGAGGACGCCGGCGGCGAGCCGGTCGGCGAGCGTCCGTCCGCGGAGCAGCTCCAGCACCAGGAACGGGCCGTACTCCGAGTGACCCAGGTCGTGGAGCTGGACGATGTTGGGGTGGCAGAGGCGCGCCGCGGCTTCCGCCTCGCGCAGGAGCCGGTCCTCCCGGATCGCACCCTGCCCTCCGGACACGACCTTGAACGCCACGGTGCGGCCCAGGGAGAGGTCGCGGGCCTCGTACACCACCCCGAACCCCCCGCGGCCGATCTCGCGGACGATCTCGAACCGACCGTCGACCACCACACCCGGGCGCAGCCGGGCCGCGGCCGTCCCGATATCCACCTCCGGGGCACGGGCGATCTCGCTGAGCAGGGCCGAGATGGAGCGGCCGCCGAACGGGCGCCTCCCGTTCTCCGGGACTTCCCCTCGGATTTCTTTCGCGACGGCCATCGCCCCCCCCCCCGTCGAGCCCTCCCCTACCTAGGGAAGAGCGACGAGGAGGCGGCTTGTGACCTCGGGAGCCCCTCCCGGGAGGGGCTTGATTCCCGAATCAGCGCCGGCGCCGGCGCGCCTTCTCGGCTGCGAGCGCCTTCCCGAACCCTTCCTTGCCCTGGAGCGCGGCAACGAGCGAGTCCAGGTCCTCGGGCTTCACCTCGAGGAAGGTGTGGGTCCGGCGCAGCTCGACCTTGACGAGCGCGATGCCCGGCGCGAGGGAGGTGATGGTCTCGCGGAGCTTGGCCTCGTCGGCCCCGTCCATCTCGCCGGCGTTCAGGAAGACGCGGGAGGAGGAGGGGGAGCCACGTTCCCCGGAGGACTCGGAGGCGTCAGGCTCGCGGGCGGTCTCGCGGGTGATGGGGATCTCCCGCGTGGCGGGGATCTCACGCGTGGCGGGGATCTCCACCGACGGGGTGCTCGCCGGAGCGGCGGCGGCGGACTCACGGCCCTCGAAGATCTCCCGGTCGCTCCGCGGGCGGCGCTCGCCACGCCCTCCGCGCTCGCCGCGGGACTCCGAGACCCCGCGGTCGCTCCGCCCGGAGCGCTCCCGGCCTTCCCGGCCGCCGCGGTCACGCGATTCTCCGCGCGATTCGGTCCGGGGCTCGGCCCGCGGCTCGCTGCGGGACTCCCGCCGGGGCGCGACCTTCGCCTCCTTGCGCTCGTGCTCCTCCTTCTTGTGCACGGCCTTGTTCAGGTCCTGGACCTTCTCCAGGCGGTGGTGCGTGAAGAAGTACTTGAGGGCGAAGGCCATCAGGTGATCGCCGTCGGGACGGTTCTTGATCTCCTGGGCGAGCGGGATGAAGCCCTCGAAGATCGACGCGCTCATCCCCTCCCGCAGCTCGAGGACGTGCCGGTCGGTCCAGATGCGGCGCGCCTCCTCCTGCGTGGGCATCTGCTTCTCCTCGAAGACGACCCCGAACTTCTTCTGGAGGACACCCAGCGTGATGCCCTCGGCCCCGGTCACGAGGCTGAGCGCCGTGCCCTTCTTGCCGATGCGCCCGGTGCGTCCGGCCCGGTGCAGGTACACCGCCGGATCCTCGGGGAGGGAGTAGTTGATCACGTGCGACAGGTCGGAGATGTCGATGCCGCGGGCCGCGATGTCGGTGGCCACCATGAAGCGCACCTCGCCGCGCTTCACCTTGGCCATCACCCGCTCGCGCTCCTTCTGCGGCAGCTCGCCGTTCAGGAGCTCGGCCTCGTAGCCGTTGCGGTTCAGGACCGCGGTGATGAGCGAGGTGTCACTGCGGGTGTTGCAGAAGACGATGGCCGATTCCGGCTCCTCGATCTCCACCATGTAGAGGAGGTTGCGCGGCTTCGGATAGGCCTCGTTGGTGTGGTAGAGGACGTTCCGGATGTTGTCGACGCGGTACTCGTCGCCGGAGAGGAGGATGGTCTCCGGGTCGGTGAGGTAGTCCTTGATGATCTGCTCGATGTCGGCCGGAACGGTGGCCGAGAAGAGCAGCTGCTGGCAGTCGTCCGGAAGGTGGCCGAGGATCCGCGTCACCTCCTCGAAGAACCCCATGTTGAGCATCTCGTCGGCCTCGTCGAGGCAGCTCACCATGCAGCCGGAGAGGTCGAGGGTGTTCCGGCGGATGTGGTCGTAGATCCGCCCCGGGGTGCCCACCACGATCTCGGCCCCGGCGTGCAGGCCGTCGAGCTGGTCGCCCATCGAGGCGCCGCCGTAGATGGTGACGACGCGGAGCCCCTTCGGCTTCCCGAGCGCCGCCAGCTCCTCGGCCACCTGGATGGCGAGCTCCCGGGTGGGCGCCATGATGAGCGCCGACGGGCGGCCGCGGCCGGCCGGGATGCGCTCCACGATCGGGATGCCGAACGCGGCGGTCTTGCCGGTCCCGGTCTTGGAGCGGACGATGACGTCCTTGCCGGCCAGGATGGGGATGACCGTCGCCGACTGCACCGGCGTGGGGCGTTCGTACCCCCGCTCGGCGATGGCGCGGCGGACGGGCTCGGAGAGCCCCATCTCGTCGAAGGTTGCCTCTGAAACGTAATCCGATCGGACCTCGGACGGTCCTCCGGAAGGAGCCGTGTCGCTCAAGTTGCTGCCCTTTCTGTGAAGGGCGCATGGCGGCTCGCCAGACTGCGTAGGCCCCGCTCGGGTGGAGCGGGGGCCGCGCCTTCGCGCGAACCGGCCATGCGCCGGACGTGCCTTGCATGCAAGGCGGACTTCTCATATCACAACCGGGGGGTCAGCAGGAATTCCCCAGACTTTCCAGCCCGGAGCCGCGTGCCCACCACCAGAGAGCCGGAACCCGAGGAGCCCGAGATCGTCGAGCCCGAGGTGGTGGAGCCCGACGAGCTGGACGCCGAGGGGGACGACGCCCCGGCACCGGAGGAGCCGGCCGCCGTCGAGGTGGCGGCCGAGCGCTCGACCACCAGCCTGGCCCGGACTGACCCGCTCCGGGCCTACATGGCAGAGGTCTCGCGCCATCCCCTCCTCACCCGCGAGGAGGAGCAGGAGCTCGCAACCCGCTACGCCCGGACCGGCGACCGCGACGCCGCCTGGAAGCTCGTCACCGCCAACCTGCGCCTGGTGGTCAAGATCGCCCGCGAGTACCACCGGGGCGTCTTCCAGCTCCTCGACCTCATCCAGGAGGGCAACGTCGGGCTCATGCAGGCGGTGAAGAAGTTCGATCCGCTGAAGGGCGTGAAGCTCTCCACGTACGCCGCCTGGTGGATCCGGGCCTACGTCATCCGCTTCATCATGGACAACTGGCGCCAGGTGAAGCTCGGGACCACCCAGGCCCAGCGGAAGCTCTTCTTCAACCTCAACAAGGAGCGGGAGAAGCTGCTCGCCCGGGGCATCGAGCCCACGCCCCAGCTGCTGGCGCGCAACCTCCGGGTCGACGAGGCCGACGTGAACGAGATGGCGGCCCGGATGGCGGGGGACGACCTCTCGCTCGACCAGCCGATGCGGACCGACGACGGCGACTCCTCGGTGACCCGGCTCGACCGGCTCGAGGACGGGTCGGCGATACCCGCCGACGAGACGGTGGCCGCCGACCAGATGCGCACCCTCTTCCGGGAGAAGCTCCAGGCCTTCGGGAAGACCCTCACCGACGAGCGGGAGAAGGCCATCTTCCAGGACCGGCTCCTCCCCCGCGACGGCGCCGAACCGGTCACCCTCTCCGACCTGGGGGCGCGCTTCGGCCTCACCCGGGAACGGGCCCGGCAGATCGAGGCCAAGCTGACGGCGCGGCTTCGGGAGTTCGTCCGGTCGGAGATCCCCGACTTCGACCTCATGGGGCCGGACTAGCGTGGGGCGCGCGTCCTGGATCGGGATCGGGGTCGCCGCCCCGCCCCTCACCCTTCCCCGGCCTTGACCGGCGGCGCCGCGCCACGCGCGGGCGCAGCCTCGGCTCCCCGGCCCCATGCGCGGGAGAGCTGGAAGGCCGTCCCGGCCACGGTGAGGATCGCGACCGCCGCCAGGATGGCCGTGGGATGGGCGACGAGCGCACGCCCCGGCCCGGTTTCCCGCAGGGCGCCCGCGGCACCCACCGCGAGCGCGAGCGCCCCGACGCCCGATGCGGCGACGGCGGCCACCGGCCGCGCGGCGAGCACGCCGGCGAGCCCCCCGACCAGGGCGCCGGCCGCGACCGCCGCCAGCCGCTGATCGGTCGGTGCGAGCAGATCGGCGAGGAGCGCCGCGGGAACGGCTCCGGCGAGCACGGGGAAGACCTGCGGGACGACCACCGACAGGGCGCCGCAGACGGCCGCCGCGATGGCGGCGAGGGTGGTGCCCGGGATGGAGGGCACGATGCCGGCCCGCGCCACGAGCCACTGGGCGCTCAGCGCCGCGACCCCCGCCGCGCCGACCACCGCCACCGGCCGGCGGGCCCGGGCGCCGGCGAGGAGCACGAGCAGCCCGGCCGCCACCACCGCAGCGGAGACGGGCCACGGAGACCGGTGGAGCTCGCCCGCCACCCCGGAGACCCAGCCGCCCGCATCGCGAAGCGCCCCCTCGACCGGCGTGATCATCGCATCCGGAGGCCTGCGGCGGCGACGGCGGCGAGGAACGCGAGCCCCGCCCCGAAGGCCAGGATCGCCGTGGGACCCGGGCGGAGGCGTGCGAGCGCGCTCCCGGCCGCCGCGCGCTCCGCTTCCACGCTCGACGCGGCGAGCTTCCGGGCCTCCCCCTTCGCCGCACGCCAGTCGCCGGCGGCGAGGAGACCCTCGAGCCGCTCCTCGGCGGCGCCTTTCCGTTCCTTGCGAGCCACGGCGGAAATCTAGCAGAGGTGTAGTACGTTTCCCACGGGCCATGCGCCGACGCACGTTCCTCCAGATGGCCGCCCTCGGCGCCGGGTCCCTCGCCCTCCCCCGCCCGGCCCTGCCCATGGGGGACGCCTCCCGCGTCGCCATCGGCCAGATCGAGCACGGGGGGCGCTGGAACCCCCGCCCCTCGGCCCTCCGGCGGCTCTCCTGGGAGATCTCCCAGCGGACCAGCATCGACGCGGCCGGCGACGGGGTCCCCGTCCGGCTCTCCGGCGCATCGGTCCACCTCCACCCGTTCCTCTACCTGGCCGGCGACGGGGCGCTGCCTCCCTTCCCCGAGGCCGACCTGGGGACGCTGCGGCGCCACCTGCAGTACGGGGGGTTCCTGCTGGTCGACGCGGCCGACGGTTCGGACGGGACGGGCTTCGACGCCTCGGTCCGGCGCGAACTGCAGCGGCTGCTCCCGGCCTCGCCGCTGGCCCGCATCCCCCGCGAGCACGTGCTCTACAAGAGCTTCTACCTGATCGACCACCAGGGAGGGCGCGTCCTCACCCGCCCGTGGCTCGAGGGGCAGTTCCTGAACGGGCGGCTCGCCGTCGTCTACTCCCAGAACGACCTCGGCGGGGCCTGGGCCCGCGGCCAGCTCGGTGACTGGGAGTACGACTGCTCGCCGGGCGGGGAGCCGCAGCGCGAGGCCGCCTTCCGGCTCGGCGTCAACCTCGCCATGTACGCGCTCTGCACCGACTACAAGGACGACGCCGTCCACCTCCCGTTCATCCTGAAGCGCCGGAGCTAGGACCTGCCTCCCGTCCACGAATCCTGGCGCCTCGCCCTCCTCGCGCCCTGGCCGCGCTGGGTGCTCGCCGCCGCGGCGCTGGCAGCGCTCGCCTCGGTCCTGCTCGCCTGGCGGGGACTCCGGGGCGAGCCACGCCGCGGCGCGCGTGCGGCGCTCCTGGTCCTGCGCATCGTCGCGGCGGTGGCGGCGCTCTTCCTCCTCGCCGAGCCGGCCCTGCGGGTGGTGCAGACCACCCGGGTGCGCAACCGGCTCGCGGTGCTGGTGGACCGTTCCCGGTCGATGAACTTTCCGGTCGCGCCCGGAGGCGAGACGCGGGTGGCGGCGGCGGCCCGGTTCATTGCGGAGGGCCGCCCGGGTCTCGACGCGCTGGCCTCGGAGGCCACCGTCGAGGGGTGGGGATTCGCCCGGGACGCGTGGCCCGCCGATCTCGCCGCCCTCTCGCGCGCCGAGCCCGCCACCGGCGGCGCCACCGATCTCCTCGGGGCGCTTCGCTCGGCGGCGGGCGGCTCGGGTGCGCCGGGGCGTCGCCTGGCCGGCGTCCTCCTCCTCACCGACGGCGCCGACAATGGCGCGCTCGCCTCGGGGCTCGCCGGACAGGCCCGCGCCGACCTGCTCGGGCTCGGCGTCCCGGTGAACGTGGTGGCCGTCGGGGTCGACGCCCCGCGCGACCTGGCGGTGGAGCGGGTCGCGGTCGACGACTTCGCCTTCGTCCGCAGCACCGTCACCGTCGAGGCCACGCTGCGCGCCCGCGGGTTCGGTCGCGAGGAGGTGCGGGTCCTCCTGCAGCGGGAGGGGCAGGTGGTGGCGCAGGCCACGGCGAAGCTCGAGCCCGGAAAGGAGACGACCGTCGTCCCCCTCTCCTTCGCCCCCGACACCACCGGCACCTTCGTCTTCACGGTGTCGACTCCGGTCCTGCCCGGGGAAGCGGTGGCCGAGAACAACTCCCGTTCCTTCGTGCTGCGGGTCATCCGGGATCGGGTCCGCGTGCTCCTCGTGGCCGGGCACCCGAGCTGGGACGAGCGCTTCCTGCGCGGACTCCTCAAGCAGGATCCCAACGTCGACCTGGTCTCGTTCTTCATCCTCCGGACCACCGGCGACAATCCCGGCCCGCAGGACCAGCTCTCCCTCATCCCCTTCCCGGTCGCCGAGATCTTCGGCGAGCAATTGCGCACCTTCGACGCGGTGATCTTCCTCGACTTCGCCTACCAGCCGTACCGGTCCCTCGACATCGAGCGCTTCCTGCCCAACCTGCGCGAGTACGTCCGGGGCGGGGGCGCCTTCGCCATGGTGGGGGGCGGCCAGTCCTTCGCGCAGGGGCACTACGCCGGGACACCGGTCGCCGACATCCTGGCGGTGAACCCGGTGGAGGGGCTGGGCGAGACCGCCGAGCCGTTCCGCCCTCGCCTCACCGCCGAGGGGCGCCGCCATCCGGTCACGTCGCTGGCGCCGGGCGAGGGGGCGAACGAGGCCGCCTGGAGTGCCCTCCCCCCGCTGCCGGGGCTCAACTTCACCGCACCCCTGTCCGCCGCGGAGGGAGCCCGCGTGCTCCTCGAGGCGCCGACGCTGCTCTCCGGAGGTCGGCCCGCTCCGGTGGTCGCGGTCCGGGAGGTGGGCAAGGGGCGGTCGCTGGCCGTCACCACCGACGGGACCTGGTACTGGGGCTTCGTCGCGGCGGGGGACGGCCAGGGAGGACGGGCCCACCAGAAGTTCTGGAACGGTGCGCTCCGGTGGCTCGTGCGCGACCCGTCGCTGACCCCCCTCCAGGTCTCTCCGGATCGCCCGGCGGTGGAGCCCGGTGAGCCGATCGGCTTCTCGGTGGCGGTGCGCGGCCCCGACTACGGCCCGGCTCCGGGAACCGTGGTGGAGGGGTCGCTCCTCGCCGAGGACGGGCGAACCGTCGGTCGCGCCCAGGCCCGCGCCGGCGCCGACGGGACGGCGCGCCTGGAGTTTCCCGCGGCCCCTCCCGGCGCCTACCGCCTGCAGGCCTCGGCGGAGGTCGCGGGGGCGCCGGCGGAGCGGTCGGCCGCCGCGGTGGCGGTGCGCTCCAGCGGGGCCGAGGATTCCGACGCGGCGCCGCGGCCGGAACTGCTCCGGCAGATCGCCGACGCGACCGGCGGCACGTTCACCGAGCTTCCCCGGTCCGGCCTCCCGGAACTCCGGCTCCGGGAGCCGGAGGTGGTCGAGATCGGCCGCAAGCGCGACGAGCCGCTCTGGGACCGCTGGTGGTACCTGGCGATCCTGGCGGGGGCGCTCGGCGGGGAGTGGATCCTGCGCCGGCGCCTCGGCCACTGGTAGCCGGGGAGCGGCGATCTAGCCGCGACGTCGTCCGAGCGGGGCCACCCGTCCGATGGGCATCACCCCGCGCCCGGCCGTGCGCGTCTGCAGCGGAAGCCGGAGGGGCGGCGGCGGATCGGGGAGGAACACGTCGATCTCGATCGACTCGAGCGGGTCCCGCTGCCGCGCGGCATGCGGGAACGGCGGCGCCGCAAGGGAGAACTCGCCCGGGAACGGGTCGTCGGGCCGCTCGGCGAGGGAGGGCACCGGCCTCGGGAAGGGGCGCGGGGCGACCTCCGCCGCGGGCGGATGGCGCGGCGCGGGGCGGAATCCGGTGGGCGGCGTGGCGCGGCGCTCGGCGCGGGGAGACGGAGCCGGCTCCGGGAGGGGAACGGTGCGGGAGGCCGCAACTGCCGCGGCCGAAGGCGCGGGGCGGAACGCCGGGCCTGGCCGGCCTCGGGGGCCGGAGGGGCGGACGGCAGGCGCCGGCAGGCGGGGCTCCGCGCCGTTCGCGGCCGCCAGGGCCGACTCGACCGCCCTCTGGCGAAGCACGCGCATCCCCATCCCGGCGGGGAAGAGCGACTCCGACCAGGCCGCCACGTCGGAGGGGCTCGCCAGGCCGGGAACCGCCTCCGCGATGGCGGAGGCCAGCTGCCGCGCGTCGCCGAAGCGCTCGCCTGGCTTCACGGACAGTGACCGACGCACCACTCCGGCCAGGGCCGCCGGCACACCGAGCGGCTCGAGGCGCGGCACGGCGCGGGAGAGCATGGCCACCTCCGGGTCGGGCTCCCGCTCGAAGGGGTTCTCGCCGGCGAGACACGCGTGCAGCACGAGACCGAGCCCGTGGACGTCGCTGCGTCGCGAGGCGGCCCTCGGACCCCCCAGCACCTGCTCCGGGCTCTGCCATGGCAGGAGGTCGGCGGCGGAGCGCGCCAGCCCGGCGCCGAAGCCGGAGACGAGCGTCACCCCCGAGCGGCACACGAGCAGATGGGAAGGGCGGAGCCAGCCATGGAGGATGGGTCCGCACTCCTCCCCCTCCTCGTGGGCGAAGTGGACTGCGACGCAGGCGTCGTGAACGACCCGGGCCGCAACCTCGGGCGGCAGCCGTCCCCCCACGGCGAGGATCTCGGCGAGGGTCTCGCCATCGGCGTGCTCGACGGCGATGGAGGCCCGGCCGTCCACGTCTCCGATCCCGAGCGAGGCCTGGATGTTCGGATGGTGGAGGGCGTCGGCAGCCCGCTCGATCTCCTGCTCGAGACCCATCCGGGCCGCGGGATCTACACCGGGTAAGTCGATGATACGGGCCACACGTGGAGCGGCACCGTCCCCGATGAACAACCCCAGCCCCTCGCCCTCACGCCCCGGAAAAGCACCCAGGAGCCTCACCCGCCCACCCGCCATGTAGGACATGGTACCACCATGTACCCCTGGGTGCGCAAATTTTGCTCCAAATTTTTTGAGGAATTTCAGGGGACGCGGGGAACGATCTGCCCGCGAGGGACGATCAGCAACGCCCCTCCCGAGACGCACAGGTCCTGCCCCACGAGATGGGCGGAGGCCTGGCTGGCGAGGAAGAGGGCTGCGTGTGCACAGTCGCTGACCTCGGCCACGCGACGGTTGGGCACGACGCCCGTGATGAACGGCCCGATCGTGACCAGTTCCTCCTCGGCCATGGGCGTGCGTACCCACCCGGGTGAGATCAGGTTGACCCGGACGTCGGGGGCGAGTTCCACGGCGAGGCTCATGGTGAGCGACTGGATGGCTCCCTTGGTCGCGGCGTAGTGGGAGTGGCGCGGTTCGCCCCGCTGCCCGGCCGTCGACCCGATGAGGATCACGTTCCCGGGCGCCCCCCGCCGGAGCATCGGGAGCGCCTCCCGCACCACGTAGAAGGCGCTGAAGACGTTCACCCGGAAGATCTCCTCGAGGCGGCTCGCCTCGATCCGGTCGATGTCGCCGTCGTTCCAGATCCCGGCGGAGTGGACGAGCTGCTCCATCCCCCCGAGGAGACGCGCGGCCTCCCGCACCAGCTCCACCGCGCCGCGCTCGGTGGCGAGCTCGGCGCCGACCGGGAAGGCCCGCCCGGGGAAGCGGTCGGCCAGCGCGCGGGCCTCCGCCTCGTGCGACCGGTAGTGAATGGCGACCTTCATCCCCTGCTCCAGGAAGGCCTCGGCGATCCCGAGCCCGATCCCGCTCGACCCGCCCACCACGAGCGCCCGTCGCCCCTCGAGGTCGAGGTACCTCACCGGCAGCGTCATGCCTTCCCCTTCCCCTTGCCCTTCGCCTTCCGCACGCGGGGCGCCGTCCACCGCGATCCCTCCACGACGTCCTTCACCTGCACGAAGGAGGAGATGGCGAGCGGCCAGCGCTCGTGCACCTCCTCCGACACGTGGCGCGCGGTGACCGAGCGCGCCGAGATGATGGCGAGCCGCTCGCGGTACTCGGCCGAGATGTAGGTGCCGTACTCGGCCCAGACCCCCACGGCGCCGCAGGCCGCCGCCACCGGCATGTCCTTCTTCACGTTGTCGCCGACGTAGATCACCTCGGCGCCGCGCAGTCCGAGGTCGGAGAGGATGCGCCGGAGCCCGGCCGGGCTGGGCTTCTCGGCCTCCCGGGGAAGCTCCTGGACGGTGATGCTGGGAAGGTATCCGCCCGCCTCCTCCTTGCGCCGGATCCGGGGGGCGACGTTCTTGGGAAGCTCGTAGCCGGGGAGCGTGTAGAGGGCGTCGAAGAGCCCCTCGACGTGGAGCATGCGGAGCCGGTGCACGGCGGCATTGCGCGGGGCGTCGGTGAGCCCCACGACCTTCAATCCCTGCTCCCGGATCCACCTCAGCGTCTCGATGACCCCGGGGTAGGTCTTGAGGAAGCGCGCGCGGGTCGACTGGAAGGCGCGGGCTGCCGGCTCCACCACCAGCTTGTCGAACGAGTCGAAGTCCCCCTCGTAGGGCTTGAAGATGTCCGACTCCTGGATCGTGAACGGGTACTCGTTCGACCCGTACCGCGTGTAGACCTCCTTGAGCGACTGCACGATGCGGATGCGCGGGAGGCCGGTGGTGGCGACGAGCGAGTCGACCATCGCCTCCAGGCTCGGGACGATGTAGTCCACCCAGGGGTACAGGGTGTTGTCGAGGTCGGTGACGACGGCGCGGATTCGGGGCACAGGGCGCATGGTAGCGAGGGCGACCCGGGCGCGCTAGGTAGAGCGCATGCGCTTCGAACGACACGTCTTCGTCTGCGAGAACCGGCGCCCCGATGGCCATCCCCGCGGCTGCTGCGCCGGCCGGGGCGGCGCGGCGGTCAAGGAGGCGCTCAAGGCGGAACTCAAGAATCGTGGCCTCCAGGCGCGCGTCCGCGCCAACTCGGCCGGCTGCCTCGATGCCTGCGAGCAGGGGGTGGCGATGGTGGTCTACCCGGAGGGGGTCTGGTACGGGGGCGTGACCCCGGCCGACGTCCCGGAGATCGTGGAGAGCCACCTCGTGGGCGGGAAGCCCGTGGAGCGGCTCCTGATCCCGGAGGTCGCCGAAAAGATCAGTTGAGCAGCGTCCGGCGGCCGCTCAGTTCCTTGATCAGTTCCCGGACCTCCTCGACGTCCGAGGCCCTGGGGTGGCCCTGCACGTAGGCCTCGAGGTCCCGCGCGGCAGCCGCCGTCCCGCCGAGCCGTGCCGAGACGAGGCCTCGATCGCGCCGCTCCTCCAGGTCGCCCGGCGTGATCTGCAGGAGCCGGTCCACCACCCAGAGGGTGCGCACGTCGTCGCCCCGCTCCACGTAGATGCGCTTCAGGTTGTGGAGCAGGCGCGTGAGGATGTGGCGCGAGTCGACGGGGTCGAGGAGAGAGGGGTCGAAGCGGCGACCGTGGAGAACCGCCTTGAAGCGGGCGGTGCACTCGTCGCTCCCGAGCAGTTCCCAGCCGTTGAAGGCGTCGATGAAGATGTCGCCTGGGAGGCCCGTCTGCACCGGGCACCGCACCAGGAAGTGGCCGGGGAAGGCCACGCCCCGGAGCTGGAGCCCGAGCCGTCGCGCCACCTCGATGGTGAGGAGCGAGAGCGTGATGGGGATGCCGAGCCGCCGCTCCAGCACCTCGTTCAGGAAGGAGTTGCGCGGGTCGTAGTAGTCCTTCTCGTTGCCGTGGAACCCCTCGGCCCGGAGCACCGTGCGCATGGCCTGGAGGACCCGGAGCGGCGGCCGAAGGTCGCCCACCTCGGCGCCGACCCGGGTGGCCAGTGCGTCGAGCGCCCGCAGCGTCGGCCCTGGATCGAGGTCGGGGTATTCCTCGGCGGCGATGGCGAGCGCCGCCTCGTCGAGCGGGATCACCTGCCGGTTCAGGAGGGTCGCGAAGCGCTCACGCGCCGCCGAGTTCGCTTCGGTCATCCGTTCACCCGCGCCGCCACGTCCTCGTGGTACCGGCGCTCCCCCTCCACCAGTTGCGAGACCTGCGCGACCAGTTCTCCCGAGGCCCCCGCGCCAGGGCTCCCGGACAGATCCTTGAACGAGTTTGCCAGCCGAGTCCAGCCGGCGGCGATCCCCTCCATCCGGGCGGGGAGGCCGAGTGCGGCCACGGCGGGATGGAGGCGCGCCGCCTCGGCGAGGAATCGGGCGTAGAGGAGGCGGAAGTTGCCGCCCCCGGTGCCCCGCTTCTCGATGCACTGGTAGGCGAAGCGGAAGCACCAGGCCCGATCGGCCTCGTCCCGGGCCAGCTCGTGCCAGCGCGGAACCTCGGCCGCGAAGCGCTCCATCCCGGACACGCCGGCGAAGCCGTCCTGCGGCAGCAGCATGTCGCGGGACTGCCGGCGCAGGGCGTTTCCCACCGCCTCGCGCCACCGGACCGGACTCCTCGGAGCGTCGATCTCCATCCACTGGCGGCCGGTGTAGCCGAGGGGCTGGCCGTCGGAGGCCCGGGCCCGCTCGAGGTCGGCGAGGGCGACCTCCTGGAGTTCCTCCCGCTCGGTGTCGGCGAGGAGGGCCACTCCCCTCCCCTCGTCGTGGCCTGCCAGGATGACCCGGTGTCCGTTGAAGGGGGAGGAGGTCTTCCAGTACGGGAGGTAGCGCAGGTCGGTGGAGAGGACCGGGGCGAAGCCGCGGTCGAGGGCCTCCTTCACCGCCGCCCATGCGCGTGCCGGGTCGTCCTCGGTCCGGATGGCCACCGGTGCGCCGAGGAGTTCACAGGCGGTCTCCTCGAGCGTCCAGGGGCGGCCGAGGATGAGCCGCGTGGGGGAGAGCACCGGCGAGGCGAGGTAGAAGAAGCCGAGCCCGGCGCCCATGCCGAAGGCCATGGCCTCCGAGACGTCGAGGCCGCGGGCCCGCAGGGCGTCCGAGAGCGCCGTTGATCCGCAGTGGACGCCGGGCCTGTGCTGGAATCCGGGGAGGAGCACCCACCGAACATAGGGGATGCTCCGGGGCCCGGCAAACCGCCCATTCCCGTGCGATTCCCCCGTCGATCCGCGGTCGTTGACATCCCTGCCCGCCGCGTCTAGTCTCCCCGCCCTGCCATTCCCCAGTAGCTCAGTTGGCAGAGCAGATGACTGTTAATCATCGGGTCCGAGGTTCAAGTCCTCGCTGGGGAGCCACACTGGACGGCTCGACGAACACCTGATTGACGGGTGTTCGCCGGGCCGCTCCTCTTCCGGCCAGGCCGTGATGCGCGCGCTGTCGGTGACCACCCTGCCGCCATCCTCCAGCACGGGCACGTGGGCGTATCCACCCGTGAGCGCCTTCCACACCGGCCCGTGCGGCCCGCACCCCGACGCGTCGTGACGGGATTCGACGCCCGTAGTACGGATGGCCGGAACCGTCAGCGGGAGGCCCCTTGAGGCGATTGCTCATCGTCCTGTGCGCTGGAACCGTGGGGTGCGCCGGCGCCCCGCGCGTGCCGGTGCCGCCGCCGACGGCGTCCATCGGCAGTTACTCCGGTACCGGCTGTGTCGAGGTCGTGCACGTGCGCCCCACCTCGCCGGAGGTGGCCGGGCGGCTGTTGCCGGGTGGGTACCGGCTCGCGCTCGGGACGGACGGCCAGGCGCAGGTGATCTTCGCGCTCTACGGCTGCCCCGCGTTCGCGTTGGACGGCCGGCCGGGTCCCGGCGGCGTCGTGGCGGAGCACGCGGTCCGGATCGAGGCGCCGGACGGTAGCCCGGGCCGCCACGCCTACCTCCTTCACCTGGTCACGTCGGTGCTGCCGCTCGCGGCGGCGCTCGCGCCGCTCTCCGACGCCATCGAGCTCGCCCGGGACGCATCGCTCGAGGTCGGGCATGGGTCTCCCGGCGACCCGACCGTCGTGCGGGGGCGCGTCCGCGCGGACCACTTCGAGGCCGAGTGGATCGGCGATCCGCTCGTGGAACCCCCCGACGGTCCGGTGGACCCGAACGCCAAGGGGGTCACCTTCTGGCTGCAGCGCGGGGCGGGACGCGTCCAGCTCGATTACTCGAGCCGGCTCCGCCCGCGAAGCACGGGGACCGTCACCGTGCGCTCCGGTGGGGTGGAGACGAGCGGCCAGGGTGCTTATCTGCGTTTCGATCCCTCCGTGCGCGTCGTGCGGTGAGATCCTTCGAACTCCTCGGCGAGCCCCCGGACTTCGTCGTCCACCGTACGGGCAATGGTTCGAACATGGCGAGGTCCCAGAGGGGTACGGAAACCCTCCGGGACGCGGCAGCCCTGCCGTGCCCACCGGGGTGTGAACCAGGGCGAGGGACAGGCGGTTCCCTGCCCGCCGAGATCGACACGCCCCCGATGACCCGACACTCCCCGTGCGCGGACGGCCTAGCGTCGTCGAATGACCTCACGGGCTTCCCTGGCAACCCTCGCGACGGTCGCCGCCGCGCTCCTCGGGGGATGCAGCAGCACGGCGGCACCGTCCTCCACGACGGTGGTCGCGTTCAGCGACGTCCACTTCGACCCGTTCTTCGATCCCTCCCTCTTCGGCGCGCTCGAGGCGGCTCCGGAGAGCCAGTGGGCGTCCATCTTCGCGGGCTCCCGGCACACGGGCCCGGGCCAGTACGGACACACCACCAACTTCGTGCTCCTCCAGCGGTCGCTCGCCGCGATCCAGTCGCAGCGCCCCGCGTTCGTCATCTTCGGCGGCGACGTCCTCGTCCAGGACTTCTCGCAGATGTACTTCGCGCTGACCCGCACGCAGGACCAGGTCGCCATGAAGGCCTTTGCCCTGAAGGCGACGACGTTCGTGGTCCACCAGGTCCGGGCTGCGCTCGGAACGACGCCGGTCTACTTCACCCTGGGGAACTGGGACGACTACGCGGGCAGCTTCGGGCTCCAGCCGGACGATCGGTTCCTCGCCGACACCGCGACCCTCTTCTTCGAGGATCTACTCCGGGGTACGGCCGATCGCGCGGCCTTCGAGACGACCTATCGCGCCGGCGGTTACTACGTCGCGGAGGTGCCTGGCAGCGGCCTCGTCATCCTGGGCGTGAACACGGGGTTCCTCGCGCCCCAGTCGACTGCGGGCGCCGACGCCATCACCCGGCAACTCCTCTGGCTCGACGCGACGCTGGCCGCCGTCGAGGCTGCCGGCAAGCAGGCCTGGCTCGTCCTGCACGCCCCGCCGGGCGGCGACCTTGCCACGACCGGTGGAGACGTGGACCCACAGGGACACATCGCGCAGCCGACGATGATGCTGCAGGCCGACCCCCAGCAACGCCTGCTCGCGATCCTCGCCGCCCATCGCGGAGCCCTGGGGGCAGCCTTCACCGGCCACACCCACATGGACCAGTACCGGATCGCCGTGATCGCCTTGCAGGGAATCCCCGGGATCACCTCGGACATGGGGAACGCCCCGGCCTTCAAGACCTTCACGGTCTCCGGCAGGTCGGCGCTCCAGGACTACGTGTCCTTCACGCTCGACCTCTCGAACCCTTCCGCGTCGTTCCAGCCCTCCTACGACTTCTCGTCGGCCTACGGCCTCCCGGCGCCCCTCGGGTCCTCCCTCGCAGCGCTGTTCTTCGAGCTCATGACGTCCCCGACGGCGCAGGCGACCTACCGGACGAACTTCGGCTCGGGCCACGCGCCGTCGAAACCCATCACTGACCTCAACTGGCCGGTCTACTGGTGCGGCATCGCATTCATGGGGTCGCAGGGGCTCGGCGATTGCGTGAACTCGATGGCGCCCGCCGTCACCACCCCGTAGCCTGCCCGTCCTTCCTCGGATCCGACCCAGCCCGGTAGGCCCCCGTCGCAGGGTCCACCAGGACGACCTGCGCCCCACCGACGTCCGCGCCGTCGATCGATCGGACCACGTGGCCGAGCGCAGCGAGCCCTGGGCCGACCACGGCGTACAGGGCCGACTCGAGCCCCAGCACGTTCGATCGCTGGTCGTGCCGGAACCGGGCGAGGTCGACGGCCGCCTGCGTGTTCGCGCCGAGGTCCAGCAGGCTCACGAGGAGCTGCCCGTGCCCCTGCGCCTGCATGTCCCCGCCCATGAGCGCGACAGTCGTGAGCGGCTTCCCGTCGCGCAGCACGATCCCCGCGGAGAGCGTGTTGAAGGGGCGCTTGCCCGGTTCGATCGCGTTCGGGCTGGAGGGATCCAGGGAGAAGAGCGCGCCGCGGTTGTGGAGGACCATGCCGTAGTCGGCGATCGCGATCCCGGAGCCGAACGCGGCGTAGATGCTGTTCACCCAGGCGACGACGTTCCCCTCCCCGTCCGCCACCGAGAGGACGATCGTGTCCCCCGCCCCCTCTCCCGGTCCCTTCGGGCCGCGGGCCGAGGCCTTCTCCGGGTTCACGCGGTCGCA
Organism: uncultured Anaeromyxobacter sp.; assembly: GCA_903904005.1. Lineage (GTDB taxonomy): Bacteria > Myxococcota > Myxococcia > Myxococcales > Anaeromyxobacteraceae > CAIOAK01. The sequence continues at coordinate 21,618 of CAIVAR010000161.1, read as the reverse complement.
CAGCGACTCCGCGTAGGCGCGGGAGAGCAGCCGCTCGATGGGCACGGGGACGAAGGCCGGGTCGGCGTTGAGGGCGTAGAGGTCGGCGTAGGCGAGCTTCTTCGCCTCCACCAGGTAGTGCCAGTAGCGCGGGTCGTTCGGGCCGAGGGAGGCGAGCGTCCTTCCTTTCGACCAGCGGGGGACGCATGCCTCGAGGACGTTCAGCATCTCCACCGCCGCCCATGCCTGCGAGGGGGGCGGCAGCTCCAGCACGTCGAGTCCCCGGTAGCGGCCAGCGGCGGGCTCGATCCATTTCCCCTTGTATCCCGCGAGATCCGAGAGCTCCATCGTGCCGCCGAGCGCACGGGAGCGGGCGACGATGGCCTGCGCCACCTCCCCCTTGTAGAAGCCGTCGCGCCCCTTCGCCTGGAGGAGACGGAGGAGCCGGGCGAATCCGGGATTGCGGAACGTCTGTCCCGCCACGGGCGGCTTCCCATCGACGAGGAACACGCGCTCGGCTTCGGGGTCGGGGGTCGTGCAGCAACCGATGGTGGGCAGGGCGTTCGGCAGCCGCCAGTCGCGGGCGACCCGCTCGGCGACCGGGAACCCGCCCTCGGCATACTCCAGCGCGGGCACCAGGGCCTTCTTCAGCCCGAGCCGGCCGAACCGCCGGATGGCCTCGTCCCAGCCCCACACAGAGCCCGGCACCGTGACCGGGAGGATGCCGTTGCCCGGCATCCCGTTCCCCGGTCCCCACGACTGCGGGTCGTAGCGGTATCCGAGCTTGTCGAAGTGCTGGATCGTGGCGCCCGTCGGCGCGGTGCCGCTCGCGTCGAGCACGTAGACCTTCCGCTCCCGGGCCACGTAGATGACGGCGAAGAGATCTCCGGCGGGCCCCACCGACATCGGCTCGACCACGCTCAGCACCGCCGACGCCGCCACGGCGGCATCCACCGCGTTTCCGCCCTGCTGGAGGATGCGCAGGCCCGCCTGCGTCGCGAGCGGCTGGCTCGTCGCCACCATCCCGCGCCGGGCCATCACCTCGGACCGGGACTGCGGGAGCCAGCCCCCTGCCCGGTCGCCCCGGACGCCGGCGCAGGCGGGCGCGAGCGAGGCTCCGTCGCAGGTCGAGAGCACCGGGCCGCCCTGTGCGGCCGTCTCGGAGCAGCTCGTGAGGAGCCCAACCGCCACGGCGAGCGGCAGCGCTCGCCATCCGACGCGAGGGAGCATGGCAAACCCCGTTCCGCCCGACCCGTCCGGGCTCGCCTTCAGCGTACACCCGGACGCGCAACAATCGGCCGCCGGGATGCCCGCGTGGCAATTCACCCGGGACCACCGATGACGCCGACGTCGCCACGGCGCCTCGGGGTCGCCCTGCTCCTGTGGGCCCCCGTGGTGGGGATGCGATTCGGTCCGTCCGATGCCGTGGTCCGCGCGCTCGTCTCCCCGCACGCCCTCGACCCTGCCTCCCACCCGGAGAACACGTTCTTCGAGCGAGGAACCGGTCCCTGAGGCCCGGGCCCCCTACGGCCAGAGCGGCAGGCCCGGATATGGCGCCACGATGACCGAGAGCTTCGAGTTCACGCCGCCGGTGGCGAGCGAGAGGTTGGTCACGTAGAGGGTCTGCCCCCGGAAGACGATGCTGGCCGGGAAGTCGAGCGCGGCCCCGGCGGCGCCCCGGTAGCGGGCCACGACCTCTCCCTCGGGCGAGAGCACCTGAAGCTCGTTGGCCTGGTTGGCGCACACCCACAGGTAGCCGGCCGCGTCGAACATGATGCCGTCGGCCCCGTGGAGGGACTGGGCGGTACCGGTGGCCGCGTCGAGCGCGGAACCCTTCGCGAAGACCTCGATCGGGCCCGCACTCCCGTCCGCCTTCACGGGGTACCGCAGCACGGTGCTGTCCCCGGTGTTCGCGACGTAGAGGTAGCGCTCCTCCGCGTCGAAGGCGAGGCCGTTGGCACCGAACGGCGGCTGCCCCGTGGTGGTGAGCGGGGCGCCCTGCGCCCAGGTGATGCGGTGCGTTCCGTCCTTGCGAAGCCGGGTGATGGTTCCCGCGAAGGAATCGGAGACGAACAGGTTTCCATGCCGGTCCCGAGCGATGGCGTTCGGGGCCGTGAAACCGCCCGCCACCGCGCCCACGTGACCGTGCCGATCCACGCGCAGGAGGCGCCCGTTCCCCGGGGTTCCGTTCGCGAAGTCGGTCACGTAGAGCCCCTCGCCCGGGACATCCAGCATCCCGAGCAACGCGGCCGATCCGGTGGCTCCCGCCGCCACCGGGATCTTGCGCAGGAGCTTTCCGGCCGAGTCGAGGACGCAGATGTTCGCGACGGGCTGGAACGCGAACGACGAGGCATAGACGAGGCCGTTCCGGTCCACGGCGATGCCTTCCGGATTCGGGCAGTCGGCGACCAGGCTGGGGCCGAAGTCACGGACGAAGGTTCCGAAGGATGGGCCGCCACCTGGGCTGGCGGCGGCGAGGAAAGGGGACATGGCGACGGCGGCGACGAGGGCGAATCGCATCATGTGTGGCTCCTTTACGGGCAATGACCGTGGTCGGGCCCGTTCCTGACCGGAGCTATCGACGATTCGTCCACTCCGCACCCTCGGCGTGCGGGGGTCGACGAAAAACTTCACTTACAGAAAACTTCACTTACCGGCACCGTACCCGTCCCCGACGGGCTTGCCCGCGATCCTACCCTCGATCCAGGGCACGTAGAGCGGCGCGGACTTCCCCGGCGTGGCGAAGTGATCCTGGCTTCCCTTGGGGGCGCCCCCTACCGCGTGGCCCAGGACCACCCGGTGATGCGCCATCCGTCGGCGCCCTTCTGGAGCGCCGCCGCCATGACCGACCCCTTCTGGGAAACCTTCTTCCCCTTCACCTTGTAGTTGTAGTCCGCCGGAACGACGGCGCAGGCGTTCGCCCCCTGCCAGGCGTAGGGCGGGAACTCGTCGACGCCGACACACCTAGGAAAGAGGGCGCCCGCGCGCCATGATGAATCGATGGCCCTGCCCGCTGCCCTCCTCCTGCTCCTCCTCGCGACCGATCCAGCCAGGAACGGGGCCGTCCCCTGCCCGGCGCCGGCCTTCGCGAAGGGGGGCGTGGTCTGGTACCGCGGGCTCCATTTCCCGCCTGACGAGGTCCGGACGCCCACCGTCTGCGAGGCGGCGGGCGGCGAGGTCCTCGTCATGAAGCGGACGAAGGCCGGCGTGGAGGCCTACGTCTGCTCCGTCGAGAAGTCGATCCAGGGGCCGGAACTCGACCGGGAACTCCAGGCCGAGATCGATCGCCAGGCGTCGCTCCTCCCCAGCGAGCGCCGGGACCCGGCCGTCGTGGTCGCGCGCCGGCACGTCCCGGCCTGCCCGATGGGAGGGAAGCGGGAGGCGCGGTTCTCCGGCGCCCCGGGTGCCCGGACCCTGCGCGTGACCTGCGTCGCGAGCGTCTCGCCGAAGGACTGGTGCAGCGACCCCCGCTCCGTCCCCGGGTCGCACGGACGGGGCTGCCTTCGCAGGACCTGCGCGCCGGGGCTCGACGACCTCGAGTTCCGGGGCTCGAGCGGCGGTTGCATCTCCTGCCCGGCCGGGAAGACCGACCTGAAGGAAACGCTGGCGGCGAACCCGGAACTCTTCGAACGGGCTTCCGGATTGCCGTTCGTCTCGCCGGCCGGGGTGACCTGGCTCTGCCGCGCCGAGGCCTCCGAGCCCTGCCGACCCGTGCCCTCGCCGTCGCCGAGGTGACCGGGGGCGGCCTCACTCGACGAAGGTGAAGCCAGCCTCGTCGATGGCCCAGGTCCCGTCGTCGTTCGTCACCGCGATCGCCACGGTCCCAGCGGCCGACGGTGGCGTCACCACGGTGATCGCCGACCCCGTGGCGGCGACGATCGTGCCGGCCGCCTGCCCGAACATGACGTCGACGACCCGGAGATGGCTTCCGCTCAGCACCACCCTGTCGCCGCCCGCCACCTTTCCCCGCCGGGGCTCCACCGACTCCACGACCGGTGAGGGTCCCTGCCGGCTCTCGTCCGGCCGCCAGGGATCCGGAGGGCGCCTCACGACGTTCTGCGGCGGTTCGGGCACGCCGGGGCTGTAGGCGAGATCGCGGATCATCCGGCCCATCTCGGCCGAGATCCGCTCCGCCTCCTGCGCCTCGGCCTCGGTGAGCGGCCGCTCCACCGGGGCAGCCGCCTGCCCGGCCGGAGGCGATCCGGCCGCCGCGCTTTCGGGGGCCTGGGACCCTGCCCCACGATCGAACGACGGGGAACCCCCGCTGCCGGGGGTGGCGGGCGAGGCCGACGACGAGGAATTCGCCTCGGCGACCCGACCGGCCGAAGGCCGGACGTCGCGCCCCCGGACGAGCCAAAGGGCGCCGAGCGCTGCGACGACCGCGCCCAGCACGATGAACCCTGCCGTTTTCCCTGGCGACCGCTCCATCGGCTCTCCCGGGGCGTCTACTTAGCGCCCCGGCCACGCCGCGCCCGCCAGGCCGCACCCCCCAACGGGGTGTCCCAATTTCGCGGGGCGCAGGGAAGTCGACCTGACGTGTCTGCAATCCGAGGGGTGGCCTTCCGCGATGCGGCGCTTCCCCGGAGACACCCGGGACCTTGGTCACGGGACAACCCAGTCGCCGACGAGACGTCGGAGAACGAGTGCGGGATGGCCAGCAAGGATTCGAACACGGTCGAGACGTCGACCACCCCCAGGAAGAAGAGCGGGATCACCCGCCGGCAACTGCTTCAGTGGAGCGCCGCGGCTGGAGCGGTCGTAGCCATCGGGTTGCCGAAGCGCTCACGCGCCGCGACCTGCACGGGCCTGGTCGCCAACGAGGCGTGGCCGGTGAGCCCGCTCATCTTGAAGCCCTTCACCGACCCGCTCCCGATTCCCAAGGCGGAGCGTCCCCAGGCCGCGGGGTCCGTGGCGACGTGGTCCTCCAGGCCGGGGCCGGAGATGGGCGCCCAGGACTGCGACGGCGGCACCCACCAGCTCTACCCGGGCCAGGCCGGCACGGTGTGCGAGACCATGAAGGCCCCTCTCATCTACCGGCTGCCCCTCAAGGTCGCGGCCCACAGGTTCACCAACTCGCCCGTCCGCAACCTGGTCACGTACAAGGGTACGAACGGGAAGACCATCTCGGCCGGCACGGTCATCCCGGCGCTTCCCGCGTCGACCATCTACGGGTTCAACGGCGCCTTCCCGGGCGCGATGATCAACGCGGAGTATGGCCAGCCCAACCTCGTCCGCTTCGTGAACGAGCTCGACCAGAACCCGCTCGGCCTCGACCGGGGGGACTTCGGGGATCCGGAGTACGGCTGCCTGACCCACCTCCACAACGGCCACACCGCCGCCGAGTCCGACGGCAACCCGCACCACAAGCCCGAGGCCTACCAGCCGGGCGACTGGTACGACAACCTCTACCTGAACCACCCGGCGGGCGGCGACGACGCGGAGAAGCAGTCGTTCCTCTGGTTCCACGACCACCGCGAGGGGCACACCGGCGCCAACGTCTACAAGGGCATGGCGGGGCTGTATCCCATCTACGATCCCAAACTCGATTCGGGCGACGAGACCAAGGGGCTCCGCCTTCCCGGCGTGCGCGTGAACAACGGCGACGGCTCCTTCGACGTCGCCTACGACCTCCCGCTGGCGCTCGGTGACGTGGCCCTCGACGACGGAGTGGTTCCCCACCAGGACTTCCACAACGGCTGCGGAGAGTCGCACCCGGAGTGGTGGGGCAAGAGCTTCTTCCGCCACTTCCCCAACCACGGCTTCGTGGGTGACATCTTCACCGTCAACGGGAAGGCATACCCGGTCGTCACGGTGGCCCGGCGCAAGTACCGGATCCGGTTCCTCACCGCCGCCATCTCCCGCTGCTTCGAGCTCTCCTTCATGAAGTCGGTGAAGGGGCCCAAGGCGGCGGTTGACCTGGGGCTCAAGGCGGGCGACCTGCAGGGACAGTGGCGCATCCCCGACGGCGCCCAGTGCCTGAAGATGACCGAGATCGCCACCGGCGGCGGCCTGCTGCCCTCCCCCATCATCCGGGACAACATCGAGAACTGGCCGGGGATGCGGCACGAGGTGGTCGTCGACTTCACCAAGACCATGGACGGCAAGCTCACCAAGAAGGGCGACGTCATCTACCTCGTGAACACGATGGTGATGTCGGACGGCCGGCAGCCCGTCAGCGGAATCCGGATGGGCAACGTCGACCCCACCTACAAGATCCCGCTCCTCAAGATCATCATCGGCGACAACGCGCCGGACAACAGCGTGATGCCCGTTCCCGGCCAGATCCTGCGGCCCGCACCTGCGCTCCCGTCCAACCTGGCCTCGCTCCCGCAGCGCAGCTTCGACCTGCAGCGTGGAGGCGCCGGCGGCGAGACCCAGTGGCTCATCAACGGCTTCGCGTTCGACCCGCACATCCCGCTGGTGACGGTGAAGCAGGGGCAGCCCGAGGTCTGGACCGTCGGGACGGGAGGCGGCTGGAGCCACCCCATGCACTTCCACATGGAGGAGCACCAGGTCCTCACCCGCAACGGAGTGAAGGCCACCTCGGTGAAGGGGCATGCGGACGACACCGGCAAGGACGACATCATCGCCCTCGACCCCGGTGAGACCATCACGATGTACCGCAACTTCCGGACCTTCACCGGCAAGTACGTGGCCCACTGCCACAACCTCGCCCACGAGGACCACAACATGATGTTCGGCTGGACGCTGGAGAAGTAGGAGCCCCGCCATGCGCCGCGCCGCGATCGCCACCGCCTGCCTCGTCCTCGTCGCCGGTGGCTTCGCGGCGGGCCGTTTCATCCCCACCTCCGGGTCGGCCGCATCGGCCCGGAAGGCGGTCCGCTACCAGTGCCCCATGCACCCCTCGTTCACGTCCGACACGCCGGGCTCCGCGCCCTGCTGCGGGATGGCGCTCGAGCCGGTGCACGAGGGTGGGGGCGCCGGCCATGCCGGCGTCCACCGCGCCGCCGGGGCGGTCGCCATCGACGCCGGTCTCCGCCAGCTGCAGGGGGTGAAGGTCGGGGCGGTCGAGCAGGGTGCCACCACCCAGGCGCTCCGCCTCTTCGGTCGCGTCGTCCCCGACGAGACCCGCGTCTTCACGGTGAACGCCGGGATGGAGGGCTCCATCCGGGAGATCTCCGGCGTGACCACGGGCACGGTCGTCCGCAAGGACCAGTGGCTCGGCGCCTTCTTCTCCGCAGACATCCGCAGCCCGCTGCAGGGGTACCTGACCTCGCTCGAAGCCGCCGGCATGAACGAGTCCTCCCGCATCAACGCCGGGCTCACCTCGGCGGCCGGGACCACCCCCAACCGGAACGCCCAGTTCGCCGTCGAGCGGCTCCGCGGGATGGGGGTCTCGCTCCCTCAGCTCGAGCGGATGCGCCGGACCCGCGAGCTTCCCCTCACCATCGACATCCTCTCCCCCGCCGACGGCGTCGTGATCGCCCGGAGCGTCACCCTGGGGCAGCGGTTCGACAAGGGCGCGGAGTGGTTCCGCATCGCCAGCCTCGACAGGGTCTGGGTCCTGGTCGACGTGCTCGAGGCCGACCTCCCGCTCACCCGCCCCGGCACGGCCGTCCGCGTGTCCGTCCCCGGACGGGCCGGCACCCTGCCGGCGGTCGTCAGCAAGACCCCGCCCCAGTTCGACGCCTCCTCCCGGACCATGAAGGTCCGGCTGGAGATGGAGAATCCGGGCGCGGTGCTCCGCCCCGACATGTTCGTGGACGCTGTCCTTCAGATTCAGCGGCCGGCGACCCTCACCGTCCCGGTCGACGCCGTCGTCGACACCGGGCTGCGCCGGACCGTCTTCGTCGAGGCGGGCGAGGGGGTCTACGAGCCCCGCTCCGTCGAGACCGGCTGGCGCGCGAACGGACGGGTCGAGGTCCTCTCCGGCCTCGAGGCGGGCGATCGGATCGTCACCTCCGGCACCTTCCTCGTCGACTCCGAGAGCCAGCTCCGCGCCGCCGCCGCCGGGATCCGGGGGCCGGTCGCCAAGGACCCCATCTGCGGCATGGACGTCGACGAGGCCCGCGCACGAGCCGAGGGCAAGACGCACACGCACGAGGGGAAGACCCACTACTTCTGCTCGGACTCCTGCAAGGCGACCTTCGCCGCGACGCCGGATGTCGGGGCCGTCCCGGCCCGGGTGGCTGGCCGGCCATGATCGACCGCATCATCGAGTTCTCGGTCCGCAACCGCTTCCTGGTCTTCGCCCTCACGGCCGCGGCCTGCGTGGGCGGCTATTGGTCGATGCGCCACGTGGCGCTCGACGCCATCCCGGACCTCTCCGACACCCAGGTCATCGTCTACTCGAAGTGGGACCGCAGCCCGGACCTCGTCGAGGACCAGGTCACCTACCCCATCGTCACCGCCATGCTCGGCGCGCCGAAGGTGAAGGCGGTCCGCGGCTACTCCGACTTCGGCTACTCCTACGTGTACGTGGTCTTCGAGGACGGGACCGACATCTACTGGGCCCGCTCCCGGACGCTGGAGCTCCTCTCCTCGGTGCTCTCGTCCCTTCCACAAGGGGTGAAGACCGAGATCGGCCCGGACGCCACGGCGCTGGGCTGGGTCTTCCAGTACGTGCTCGAGGATCCGACCGGGACCCACAGCCTGGCCGAGATGCGCTCGGCCCAGGACTGGTACCTCCGCTACCACCTCAAGTCCGTCCCGGGCGTGGCCGAGGTGGCCGCCATCGGGGGCTTCGTCCAGCAGTACCAGGTGAACCTGGACCCCAACCGGCTCCGCGCCCATGGGATCCCCATCTCCCGCGTCGTGGAGGCGGTGAAGGGGGGCAACGGCGACGCCGGCGGGCGGCTCATCGAGATCGCCGGCGCCGAGTACATGGTGCGCGGGCGCGGCTACGCCCGCTCGGCCAAGGACTTCGAGGACCTGGTGCTGGCCACCAGCGAGAAGGGAACCCCCATCCGCGTCCGGGACGTGGGGCAGGTGGTGATCGGGCCGGAGCTCCGCCGGGGCGTCTCCGACCTCGACGGCAAGGGGGATGCGGTCTCCGGCATCGTGGTGATGCGCCAGGGCGAGAACGCCCTCCAGGTGATCGAGCGGGTCAAGGCGAAGCTGGCCCAGGTGTCGGGCGGGCTGCCGGCCGGGGTGAAGGTCGTCCCCATCTACGACCGGTCCGAGCTCATCCACCGCTCCATCGACACGCTGCAGGGGACCCTCGTCGAGGTGCTCGTCACCGTCTCCCTCGTGATCCTGCTCTTCCTCTGGCACCTGCCGAGCGCCATCATCCCGCTCGTCACCATCCCGGTGGCGGTGCTCCTCTCGTTCATCCCCTTCCAGGCCATGGGGGTGACCGCCAACATCATGTCGCTCGGCGGCATCGCCATCGCCATCGGCGCGCTGGTGGACGCTGCCATCGTGGTCGTGGAGCAGACCCACAAGAAGCTGGAGGAGTGGGAGAAGTCGGGGCGCAAGGGGGACTACGTCGAGGTGATCATCTCGGCGGTGAAGCAGGTGGGGCCGACCAGCTTCTTCGCCCTCCTCGTCATCGGCGTGTCGTTCCTGCCCGTGCTGGCGCTCGAGGCGCAGGAGGGGCGGCTCTTCAAGCCGCTCGCCTACACCAAGAACCTGGCGATGATCATCGCTGCCTTCCTCGCCATCACCCTCGACCCCGCGCTCCGGGTCACCCTCACCCACTTCCGGACCTTCGACTTCAAGCCCCGCTGGCTCTCCCGCGCCGCCAACGTCACGGTGGGCGGCAAGGTCCACCCCGAGGAGAACCACCCGGTCAGCCGCTTCCTCATCCGGGTCTACGAGCCGGTGGTGAAGTGGTCGCTCGGCCACGGGAAGCTCGTGGTCGCCGGCGCGCTCGGGCTCGTGCTCGTGACCATCCCCATCTACCGGCAGATCGGCGCGGAGTTCATGCCGCCCCTCGACGAGGGGGCGCTGCTCTACATGCCGACCACCATGCCCGGGCTCTCCATCGCCGAGGCGCAGAAGCTGCTCCAGGTCTCCGACGGCATCCTGAAGGGTTTCCCCGAGGTGGACCGGGTGCTCGGCAAGGCGGGGCGGGCCGAGACCTCCACCGACCCGGCGCCGCTCTCCATGCTCGAGACGGTGGTCACGCTGAAGCCGGCGAGCGAGTGGCGCCGGACGGGCACCTGGTGGTCGGCCTGGGCCCCCGGATGGCTCGCGTCGACGCTCCGGCGGATCTCCCCGGATCACGCGTCGACCGAGGAGCTGGTCGCCGAGATGAACGAGGCGCTGAAGCTGGTCGGGGTGTCGAACGCCTGGACGATGCCCATCAAGGGGCGCATCGAGATGCTCTCCACCGGCATGCGCACGCCGGTGGGGCTCAAGATCTCCGGCTCCGACCTCGACCAGATCGAGGCCATCGGAACGCAGGTCGAGTCGATCCTCCCCTCCGTCCGGGGGACGCGCAGCGTCTTCGCCGAACGGGCCGGGCGCGGCTACTTCCTCGACGTGGACTGGCGTCGCGATGCCCTGGCGCGCGAGGGGCTGACGGTCGACGAGGCGCAGATGGTGCTCCAGGCCGCCATCGGGGGCGAGAACGTGAGCACCGCGATCCAGGGGCGGGCCCGCTACCCCGTGAACGTCCGGTACCAGCGCGACTTCCGGAGCGACCTCGACGCCCTCGGCCGGGTGCTCGTTCCCGTGGAGGGGGGCAAGCGCCACGTGGCCCTGTCCCAGCTCGCCGACCTGCGCACCGCCTCCGGGCCATCGATGATCCGCAACGAGGACGGGCTGCTCACCGGCTACGTCTACGTGGATCTCGCCGGACGGGATCCGGTGGGCTACGTGGAGGAGGCCAACACGGTCCTGAAGGACCGGCTCGCCCTCCCGGCCGGTTTCGCGGTGGCATGGAGCGGCCAGTTCGAGGCCCAGCAGCGGGTCGCGAAACGGCTCTCGACGGTCGTCCCGCTCACCCTGCTCCTCATCCTGCTGCTCCTCTACCTGAGCACCCGGTCCTTCACCAAGACCGCCATCGTCGCGCTGGCCGTCCCCTTCTCGGCCATCGGCGCCATCTGGCTGGTCTGGGCGCTCGGCTACAACATGAGCGTGGGCGTCTGGGTGGGGCTCATCGCGCTGCTCGGCCTCGACGCCGAGACCGGCGTGTTCATGCTGCTCTACCTGGACATCGCCTACGAGCAGGCCCGGAAGGAAGGGCGGCTGCGCAGCCTCGCCGACCTCGACCACGCCATCCTGGAGGGCGCGGCGAAGCGGCTTCGCCCCAAGTTCATGACCTTCGCCACCACCTTCATTGGCCTCGTCCCCATCCTCTGGGCCACCGGAACCGGCGCCGACGTGATGAAGCGGATCACCGCACCGATGGTGGGGGGGCTCTTCTCGTCGTTCGCGCTCGAGCTCGTGGTCTACCCCGTGGTCTACCGCTTCTGGCGCTGGCACACCGAGGTGAAGGCCCTCTCCGGGCAGTCCGGGGAGAGCGTCCCCCCGTTGCCGGCCGCGATGGAAACCGCGCAGCCTGCCTCCCCGGCGTAGCTCCGAGGTCCCCCTCCCCCCACAGATTTCCTTCCCGAGGGGTTGACCCTGGATACCGTGCGCCATACAGTATGTGCCACACGGTGTTTGGCACCCGGCAAGGGACCATGGGCGACGACCTCTACGAGAACCTGCGAATGGAGCTGCGGCGCGGCAGTGTGATCGTCGCGGCCCTCGCCCAACTCCGGACCGAACACTACGGCTACGCTCTCCGCAAGGCGCTGGAGGACCAGGGGATGGCCGTGGACGAGGACACCCTCTACCCGCTGCTCCGCCGGCTCGAGTCGCAGGGACTGCTCACGAGCGAGTGGCGCGAGGAGGACCGGCGGCGGAAGCGCTTCTACCGGATCTCCCGCGCCGGCGAGACGCTCCTCGAGCGGCTCCTCGGCGAGTGGCGGGACATCAACGCAGCCCTGAAGCGGATCCTGTAGGAGGCCACATGGAAGTCGTCGAACGCTACCTGCTCAACGTGCGCACCTACCTCCCCTCCGGCCGGCAGGACGACCTCGTCGCCGGCCGGTACCGCGCCGACGGACGGCGCCTGGTCCTGGGGCAGGAGGTCATCGGCCCTGCCCTCTTCCCCTTCTTCCGGATCTCCCTGCTCGCCATCGCGGCGGTCACCGGGCTCGTGCTCGCCTTCGGGGCCGTCGCCGCGATGATCGGGATCGGCCGCCCCGTTCCCTGGTTCCGGACCGCGGTCTTCTACCTCTCCCTCCAGTTCGGCATCGCCACCGTCGCCTTCGCCGCCATGGAGGTCTGGTTCCGTCGCACGGCGCAGACCTGGGACCCGCGCCGCCTCCCGGTTCCCCGCCGTCCCCCCACGCCCACGTCGCTCCGGGTCCAGGCGCTCGTCCAGATCGCATTCACGCTCCTCTTCCTCTGGGTGTGGGTCGCCATCCCCGATCCCCTCCGGGTGCTGGGCCCCGCGCTCGTCGACCTCCGCGCCGGACCGGCCTGGAGGTTCGTCTTCCTGGGCGCCCTCGTCTCCACCCTGGTCTCGCTCGCCACGCCCTCGCTGACCCTCCTCGAGCCGTCCTGGCGCAGGTTCCGCTGGATCGTGACCCTCTTCTCCTCGGGGGTCTTCATCGCCTTCGCCTTCGCCTCGCTCTGGAACGGCGCCTGGGTCCTGCCCGCGTCGGCTCCCCCCGATCCCGACACCGTGGAACTGGCCCAGCGCATCAACTCCGGGTTCATCCTCGGGCTCGGCCTCACCATCTTCGCGACCGGCCTCTCCACCGTGTTCGAGGTGGTCCGGGGTGCGTGGCGAGAATACCGAGCGACCCCATAGGGATGGCATGCGGGGACCCGGACGGAGGGAGAATCGGCGGATCCGGAGGCTTCATGACCCGTCTCGCCCTTCGCGGTCTCGTCGCATCGCTCGCCATCCTGGCGCTCTCCCCCGCCGCAGCCCAGGCACCCGCTCCTGCCCCCATGCCGCCGGCCTCGGCGGTGACCCCCGACCCGTGGCCGAAGGTCCTGGATCAGGGCGGCGTGACCTACACGATCTTCCAGCCCCAGCTCGACTCCTGGGACGGCTACAACATCGAGGCCCACGCGGCGGTCTCGGTGCTCCCCGACGGGACCAAGGACGCGACCTTCGGCGTCGTCGACCTGAAGGCCGTCACCGTCGTCGACCGGACGGCCCGGTCGGTCGCCTTCCAGAACGTCCAGGTCGTGAAGTCGACCTTCCCGAGCGCGCCGGCGAGCGCCGCCCAGTACGGCGCCACGATCCAGCAGGTGGTCAACGGCGGCCCCTCGACCATGTCGCTCGATCGGCTCGAGCAGTCGCTGAAGGTGATCGGCGCCCAGAACAAGGCGGCCAAGGTCCCGGTCAAGAACGAGCCGCCCGCCTTCGTCTTCACCCAGATCCCGACGATGCTCGTCCTCATCGACGGCCCGCCGGTCTTCGCCCAGCCCCAGGGCAGCAAGCTCCAGCGCGTCATCAACACCCGCGCCCTCATCCTGCAGGACGCCAAGGCCGTGAACTACATCCACGTCTGGGACGGCTGGGTGCAGGCCCCGTCGCTCTCCGGACCGTGGACGGTCGCGAAGAAGGGGCCCAAGGGGGGCGACGATCTGGCGAAGCAGCTCTCGACCCAGAAGGTCGTCGACCTGCTCCCGGGTGTCGCCGACGACACCACGAAGAAGATGCCCACCCTGAAGAAGGACCCGCCCGCGCTCCTCGTGGCCACGCGCCCCACCGAGCTGGTGGTCTTCCAGGGCGCGCCCGACTGGGTGCCCGTCGAGACGACCAACCTCCTCTACGTGGCCAACACCACCGGCAACGTCTTCCTCGACATCCAGAACCAGGTGACCTACGTGCTCGTCTCCGGCCGCTGGTTCTCCGCCCCCGACCTGAACGGACCGTGGACCTACGTGCCCGGCAAGTCGCTCCCCCCCGACTTCGCCCAGGTTCCGGACGGGAGCCCCAAGGAGAACATGAAGGCGTCGGTCCCCGGCACGCCGCAGGCCGCGGCGGCGGTGATCGCGGCGAGCATCCCGCAGCAGGCCACGGTCGATCGCTCCAAGGCCTCCTTCACGGCCACCATCACCGGCCCGGCGCAGCTGAAGCCCATCGCGGGCACGCCGCTCCAGTACGTCTTCAACTCGCCCGACCCCATCATCATGGTCTCGCCGACCGAGTGGTACTCGCTCTACCTGGGGATCTGGTTCGTCGGCCGGTCGGCGACCGGCCCGTGGCTCTCCGCCGACATGATCCCGGCGGTCATCTACTCCATCCCGCCCAGCTCGCCCCTCTACTGGGTGACCTACGTGCGGATCTACGCGGCCACCCCCGAGTACGTCACCGTCGGTTACACGCCCGGCTACCTGGGCGAGGTGGTGACGCCGGACGGCGTGGTGGTCTACGGCACCGGCTACGTCTACCCGGCTTACGTCGGGGTGGCCGTGTGGTATCCGCCGCCGGTGACCTACGGCTACGGCGTGGCCATGGCCTGGACCCCGTGGACTGGCTGGGCCATGGGCTTCGGCTTCGGGATGGCGATGGGAATGGCCATGTGGGGCGCCTCGCCCTGCTGGGGAGCCGCCTGGGGCTGGCACGGCGGAGCGGCCTGGGGCGGGGGCGGCTGGGCCGCCACCTCCGGCAACGTCTACCACCAGTGGGGAAGCACGGGAGCGGTCACCCGTACCTCGGGTGGATACAACGCCTGGAGCGGGAACGCCTGGTCGAACCAGGTGGCCCACTCCTACAACTCCACCACCGGCCGCATGAGCGCCGGACAGCGGGGCTCGGTGCAGAACGTCTACACCGGGAACTACGCCCACGACGCCGCAGGCACGACCTACAACCCCAAGACCGGCGTGACCGCCTCCGGGGCCAAGGCCACCGTCGGCAACGCCTACACCGGGAAGTCGGAGACGGTCAGCGCCGGCAAGGTCACCGGGCCGGGCGGCCAGTCCACGAGCGCGGTCCACGCGGGCAACGAGACCTACGCCGACCACGACGGCAACGTCTACCGGTACAACTCCCAGAGCGGGAGCTTCCAGCAGCACGACTCGGGCGGCGGCTGGAGCAACGCCAGCCCGGAGAAGAGCCAGTCGCTCGCCTCCGAGCAGCAGGCCCGCACCGCCGGCGACCAGCGCTCGGCCGGCGCGAGCTGGTCGCACGACAACTCCGGAAGCGGATGGGACCGCGGCGGCTCCAGCGGTGGCTCCGGCGGCGGGTCCGACCGGGGCGGTGGCGAGTCCCGCGGCGGCGGTGGCGGCGGCAGTGGCGGCGGATGGGACCGCGGCGGCGGGGGTGGAAGCCACGGCGGCGGTGGCGGCTGGGGCGGCGGTGGCTTCCACGGCGGCGGCGGGCGGCGCTGATCCCGTCCAGGGGGGGAACGATCCATGGAGAGTTCCAGCACACAGGTCGCCGTCCGACGCGCCATCGACGCCTACTTCGAGGGCGAGCGTCGCGACGCGCTCGTCTTCGCCCTGCTGGGCGCGGCCAACCTGGGCGCCGCCCTGGCCCTGCTCCTCGCCGCGCCAGAGCAGCGACTGCTCGCGCTGGCGCTCGCCACCATCGGGCTGCTCGAGATCGGGCCCGGCTTCTGGGCGCTTCGCCGGCAGGCCGTCCGGCACGCCGACGCCCTGGCCCGGCAGCGCGAGGACCCGGAGGGCTGGCGGGCGGCGGAGTCGGCGCGGCTCGCCCGTGTGCTCGATGCGCGGCGGAAGCTGCGGATCGCCGATGCGGTCTTCGTGGCCGCCTTCGTGGTGGTGGTCGCGCTCTCACCGCCGGGGGAGCGGTTCGCCTGGCTGGCCGTTCCCGGCCAGATGGCGCTCCTGCCGCTCCTCAACATCGTGATGGCGCGCCGCACCCGGCGTTTCGCCGAGGCGCTGGCCCGGACCTGACGAAGGGCCCGAGGCAGGAAAACGAAGGGCCGCCGGGAACTTGCGTTGACACGCGGCGCGGCGGAGCCTAGACCGCGCGAGGCCCACGCGCGGGAGTGCCCCATGGAGCGTCCGTCCGGAAAGTTCCGCTTCCTCTTCTTCACCGACCTGGTCGGCAAGAAGGTCGTTTCCTCGGACGGCAAGCAACTGGGCCGGCTCGCCGACCTCGTCGCGGTGAGCGGGGAGCCCTACCCTCCCGTCGAGTCGCTGCTGGTCCGCTCGGGCAGGGAGATCCACCAGATCCCCTGGACCTCGGTCGCCTCGGTGAACGGCACCATCCAGCTCTCCGCCGGCGCTCCCATCGGACCGGCCCCGACCGGCCCGATGGCCGACCGGCTCCACCTCGGCCAGGAGATCCTCGACCGGCAGATCGTCGACATGGAGGGCGCGAAGCTGGTCCGCGTGAACGACCTCCACTTCCTGGAGACCAAGGGGCAGCTCCGCATCGCCCACGTCGACGTCGGCCTGCGCGGACTGGTCCGGCGCATGGGCTGGCAGCGGCCGGTCGACGGGCTCGTGGGTCTCGTCCGTCCCAAGTCCCGCTACCTGAACAACGACACCTTCCTCTCCTGGAAGCTGGTCCAGCCCATCGAGAGCGCGCCCGGCCGGGTGCGGATCGAGGCCACGAAGAAGGCGCTGGCCTCGCTCCACCCCGCCGACCTGGCCGAGATCATGGAGGATCTCGACCGGCACCAGCGCGAGGTGCTCTTCCAGCGGCTCGACGTGGAGACCGCCGCCGACGCCCTCGAGGAGACCTCCACCGAACTCGCCACCGAGCTCCTCGAGGCGGTGCCACCCGAGCAGGCGGCCGACATCCTCGAGGAGATGGCCCCCGACGAGGCGGCCGACGCCCTCTCCGAGCTCCCCGGCGACACGCGGGCCGAGCTGCTCCTGGCCATGGAGAAGCCGGAGGCGGCCGAGGTGGCCGAGCTCCTCGAGTACCACCCCCGATCGGCGGGCGGGCTCATGACACCCGACCTGGTGGAGCTGCCCCCGACGGCCACCGTCTCCGACGCCTTCGCCGAGGTCCGGCGCCGGGCCGAGGATCTGCCGCTCCTGTACGAGATCTTCGTGGTCGAGGGTGGGCTCCTCCAGGGGATGGTGACCCTCAAGGACCTGATCGTGGCCGCCGACCCGGCGACTCCCCTCTCCGCCCTGCTGCGGGAGATCCCCGCCTCGGTGGGGGCCGGCGCCGACGTGCGCGACGTGGCCCGCGCCGCCTCCAAGTACAACCTCCTCTCGGTGCCGGTGGTCGACTCGGCGGGATCGCTCATGGGCATGGTGACGGTCGATGACATCCTCGCCGAGGTGGTCGATGCCGCCTGAGAAGCGGCAGGTCCGCCCCGGGCGGTGGAAGCGCGTCGCCCTCTTCCTCGCCGTGATGGGGCCGGGGCTCATCACCGCGAGCGTCGACAACGACGCCGGCGGCATCACCACCTACTCGGTCGCCGGCGCCCAGTTCGGCACCAAGCTGCTCTGGACGCTCGGCCCCATCACCGTGGCCCTCATCGTCGTGCAGGAGATGAGCGCGCGCATGGGGGTGGTCACCGGCAAGGGGCTCGCCGACCTGATCCGGGAGAACTTCGGCGTCCGGACCACCTTCTGGATCTCGGTCGCGCTCGTGGTCGCCAACCTGGCCAACACCATCGCCGAGTTCGCCGGCGTGGCGGCGAGCCTGCAGATCTTCCGGGTCCCGCCCTGGGTGTCGGTTCCGCTCGTCGCGATCGGGGTCTGGTTCCTGGTGCTGAAGGGGTCGTACCGGCTGGTGGAGAAGGTGTTCCTCATCGCCAGCCTGCTCTACATCGCCTACCCCATCTCCCTCGTGCTCGCGAAGCCCGACTGGGGGGAGGTGGCGCTGGCGGCGGTGACCCCCACCTTCTCGGGGGACGGGGCCTACGTGGCCATGCTCATCGGGCTCGTGGGAACGACCATCGCGCCCTGGATGCAGTTCTACCAGCAGGCCGCCGTGGTCGAGAAGCGCATCGACGTCGACGAGCTCCGCTACACCCGCATCGACGTGGTCATGGGCTGCATCGTCACCGACATCGTGGCCTTCTCCATCGTCATGGCCTGCGCGGCCACCCTTCACAAGCAGGGGATCTCCATCCAGACCGCCGATCAGGCGGCGCTGGCGCTGGCGCCGCTGGCCGGGAAGTACGCCTCCTGGCTCTTCGCCTTCGGCCTCTTCAACGCCTCCCTCTTCGCGGCCGCCATCCTTCCCCTCTCGACGGCGTACTTCGTCACCGAGTCGGCCGGCTGGGAGTCGGGGCTCGACCGGAAATGGGGCGAGGCCAAGCAGTTCTACTGGCTCTTCACCGGCATCGTGGCCGTGGGCGCAGGCGTGGTCCTCATCCCGAAGCTGCCGCTCATCCGGATCATGCTGGTGTCGCAGATCGTGAACGGCATGCTGCTGCCATTCGTGCTCATCTACATGCTCCGGCTCGCCAACGACGAGAAGCTCATGGGGGTCCACAAGAACGGCCGCTGGTTCAACATGATCGCCTGGACCACCACCGTGGTCATGATCACCCTGACCGCCTACCTGGTGGCGACCGGCATCCGCGAGCTGGTGTTCACGTGAGCCGCCGCGCCTTTTCGGTCGCCATCTTCGCCCGCAATGGCGGCGCCGTGCTGCTCGTTCGCCACCGCCGGCTCGGAACCTGGCTGCCGGTGGGGGGCGAGATCGAGCCCGGCGAGACCCCGCTGGAGGCCGCCGTCCGGGAGCTCCGCGAGGAGACCGGGCTGTCGGGGAGCTTTCCGTCCGGCCTGGGGGTGGACGGGACGCCGCCCGGACTGGTCGGCTACGAGGAGCATCCGGCCGGGTCGAAGGGGCTGCACATGAACTTCGCCTTCGTGGCCGACGTGGCGAGCCGAACGCTCGCGCCGTGCGACGAGTGGAGCGAGGCGCGCTGGGTCGACGACGCTGCCGGGCTCGAATGCCCGGAGAACGTGCGTCAGCTGGTCCGGGTGGCGCTCGCCGCGCCCGCCTCGGCTCCCTGAGCACGCCGGGCCCGGGGCGCCGCGGCGAGAATTGCCTCCACGAGCCGGGATGGATCGTCGGGCGAGAAGACCACCCGCCTGCCGCCGATCACCGTCTCGACCAGCCGATCGCTGCGGGTGGCGAAGAGGCGGAAGGCCCCCTTCTTGTAGAACCAGCCGTAGTAGCCGAAGAGCCCACCGTTCCCGAAGGTGCGCAGCGCCCCGGAAAGCCATCCCGGGGGCAGGATCCCCACCCGCTCGATCTCCGAGAGCCGGTAGGCCGCCGCCGGCCAGGCCCGGCGGAGAACCTTGAGCTCCCCACCCTCGATCTCGACCGCCCGGGGTGAGAGCGCAAAGCACGCGACCGCGATCAGGGGGGCGAGCAGCGTCCCGAGCCGGGTGGCGAGCTGGACCCCGGCTCCCGCGGGGCCGCCGGGGCCGCCGATGGCGATCCCGGGGAAGAATCCCCACACCAGCAGCGGAATCGCGCACAGCAGGACCACGACGAGGCCGGAGATCACCTTCACCCCGGCCGACAGGCTCATCGGGAACTGGCGCATCGCCCGGCTCCTCAAGGCTTCGCGTCGAGGTACTTCCCCAGGATCGGCCGGAGCCGCTCGCGGGTCGAGGCGGGGATGAGGGAACGGTCGGACCAGATGGCGAGCTCGAGGGCCGACTGGCACGGGCAGCGAGCGCTCCCGAGGGCGCGAACCTGTGGCAGCGCGGTCCGGATGAGCTCGAGCGCAACGGTGCTCGCCGCCTTGAGGTTCCCGATGATCTCCTCGAGGAGCTCGAACTGGTCGAGCGCGTGCGGATGGGGACGCCAGCAGTCGTAGTCCGTCGGCAGCGCCACGAGCGCGTAGCAGATCTCCGCCTCCCGGGCGAGACGCGCCTCGGGCATCGCGGTCATCCCGATGAGCGAAGCGCCCCAGGACCGGTGGAGCTCGCTCTCCGCCCGGGTGGAGAACTGCGGCCCTTCCATGCAGACGTAGGTCCCGCCCTGCTGGACCCTGGTCGATGAGCTCGCCGAGGCCCGCGCCAGGACGTCGCGCAGGGACGGGCAGAACGGCGAGGCGAGCTCGATATGGACGGCGATCTCGTCGAAGAATGTGCCAGCGCGGCGGAAGGTCTTGTCGATCACCTGGTCGGGGATGACCAGGGACCGGGGCGCGATCTCCTCGCGCAGGCTCCCCGCCGCCCCGGTGGCCAGGATGCGGGTCACGCCGAGCTGCTTCATGGCGAGGATGTTGGCCCGGTAGGGAACGTTCGACGGGTTGAAGACGTGCCCGTCCCCGTGCCTCTTCAGGAGCGCGAGCGGGACGCCATCCACCTCGGTGGTGACGATGGGTGCCGAGGGCTTCCCGAAGGCGGTGTCGACGTCGTGCGACTCGGAATGCCCGAGCGTACCCATCGCATGCTCCAGGCCCGACCCTCCGATGATCCCCAGCATGGCCCCTCCTCGCTCGAGCGCCCGCGCAGTCTACCCGACTCCAAAAGGAGAGGGCCCGCTGGATTTCCCCAGCGGGCCCTCAAAAAGAATGCGGCGACGACCTACTCTCCCGCACAGCTTCCCGTGCAGTACCATCGGCTCTGGCAGGCTTAACTTCCGTGTTCGGGATGGGAACGGGTGTGACCCTGCCGAAATAGCCACCGCAAATTGTTAAAGATCGGACGGACGAGCCGTCGAACAACCATACGAAGGGTAGAAACGCACGAACAGCGAATCCGGGACCGGGTTCCCGATGGGAACCTCGATCTCGGCCTCGACTCGGCCTCTGCGGCCTGAGAAGAGGGAGACCAAGCCTCACGCCCGATTAGTACCGGTCAGCTGAGCGCCTCACAGCGCGTACACTCCCGGCCTATCAACCTCGTGGTCTTCAAGGGGGCTTCAGGGGATTTCTCCCGGGAGAAGTAATCTCGAGGCTGGTTTCCCGCTTAGATGCTTTCAGCGGTTATCCATTCCACACATAGCTACCCAGCGATGCCCCTGGCGGAACAACTGGTACACCAGCGGTGTGTCCAACCCGGTCCTCTCGTACTAGGGTCAGGCCCTCTCACTTCTCCTACGCCCACGGCAGATAGGGACCAAACTGTCTCACGACGTTTTGAACCCAGCTCGCGTACCGCTTTAATTGGCGAACAGCCAAACCCTTGGGACCTGCTCCAGCCCCAGGATGCGATGAGCCGACATCGAGGTGCCAAACCGCGTCGTCGATGTGAACTCTTGGACGCGATAAGCCTGTTATCCCCAGAGTACCTTTTATCCGTTGAGCGATGGCCCTTCCATTCAGAACCACCGGATCACTATGACCTGCTTTCGCACCTGCTCGACATGTCTGTCTCGCAGTCAAGCACCCTTATGCCATTGCACTCGGCGCCTGGTTTCCAATCAGGCTGAGGGTACCTTAGCGCGCCTCCGTTACCTTTTGGGAGGCGACCGCCCCCGTCAAACTACCCACCAGCCATTGTCCCCGACCCGGATTACGGGTCTAGGTTAGACACCAGAAATCGACAGGGTGGTATTTCACCGTTGCCTCCCCCCAAGCTAGCGCCCGGGGTTCATAGGCTCCCACCTATCCTACACAATCAATTCCTAGTGTCAGTGGCAAGTTGTAGTAAAGGTTCATGGGGTCTTTCCGTCTTGCCGCGGGTAAACTGCATCGGCACAGCTATTTCAATTTCACTGAGTCCCTGGTCGAGACAGCGCGGAAGTCGTTACGCCATTCGTGCAGGTCGGAACTTACCCGACAAGGAATTTCGCTACCTTAGGACCGTTATAGT
>CAIVAR010000160.1 GCA_903904005.1 uncultured Anaeromyxobacter sp. | reverse complement strand
GGTCTCGATGGGCCCCTTCTTGAACGCATCGAAGTGATACTGGCAGTGATCGAAGATCACGCCCGAGAAGGTGTGGTAGACGCCGTCGTCGACGTAGTAGCAGAGCTTGCCGTCGCGCA
The DNA here is from genome assembly GCA_903904005.1 of uncultured Anaeromyxobacter sp. Lineage (GTDB taxonomy): Bacteria > Myxococcota > Myxococcia > Myxococcales > Anaeromyxobacteraceae > CAIOAK01. The sequence goes on along the minus strand of CAIVAR010000160.1, from coordinate 13,923 downwards.
CGGCCTTGCCGATCACGGTGCAGACGACCGTCCCCGCCGTGGCCACCATGAACCGCCCGGGCTCGGCCAGGATCTGGACGTCCTTCGGGAAGAGCCGGTCGAGCTCCCGGTTGAGCGTCTTGGCGAGCTCCCGGAACGGCTTCACCGAGTCGTCGTAGGGGGCAGGGAATCCGCCGCCGATGTCGACGAGGAACATCTTGCCGGCGCCCCGCGCCTTGGCCTCCCGGAAGACGTTGGCGGCCAGGTTGAGCGCCTGGACGTAGTTGTCGAAGTTGGTGGTCTGGCTGCCCACGTGGAAGGAGATGCCCTCCACGGTGAGCCCCTCCTTCTCCGCCGCGAGGATGAGGTCGACCGCCTCGCCGGAGGAGGCGCCGAACTTGGAGGAGAGCTCCACCATGGCGCCGGTGTTGGGGACGCGCAGCCGCAGCGCCAGCCCGGCCCGGGGAGCGTACTTCTTGATCTTCTTGATCTCCTCGGCGTTGTCGTAGGTGACGAGCGGCTTGTAGCGGTCGAGCTGCCGGAGCGTCCCGTTCGCCTTGATGGGGTTGGCGTAGATGATCTTGTCCCAGATCCACGCCTGCCGCTCCTTCTCGGGCATGTCGCGGATGAGCTCGTGGACGATCATGAACTCCGGCATCGAGGCCACGTCGAAGCTGGCCCCGGCGTCGAAGAGCGTCTTCACGATGGCCGGGTCGGAGTTGGCCTTCACCGCGTAGTAGGCCTGCACCCGCGGGAGGTACTTCCGGAAGGTGGCGTAGTTCTTCCGCAGCTCGTCGTGGTCCACCACGAAGAGCGGCGTCCCGTGCGCGCGGGCCAGCTGCTGGAGGCGCTTGGTGGAGATCATGGGGTTCCTCCCGCCGCGAGGCGTCAGTCGCCGTCGGTGATGAGGAAGTTCTTGAACTGCCAGGGGTCGGTGGTGTCGACCTGCGGGTTGTTGAAGCCCTCGAAGGCGTTGGTGTAGTGGGCGAGCGGGGTCCAGGGCGAGGCCTTGGAGATCCACTTGCCCAGGTAGGGCTTCGCGATCTTGAGCACGAACTCGTGCGGCAGGTCGTCGGGAAGCACCACGCCGCGGTCGGGGTTCTGCACCATCCAGAGGACGGCGGCGACCACCGAGATGGCCACCTGCATGGTGGTGGCGTTCTGGTGCGGGACGAGCCGGCGCGACTCCTCGATGGAGAGGTCGCTGCCCACCCACCAGGAGTTGTACGGGTGCCCCATGATGAGCGCGCCCAGGATGTCGGAGCCGCTCGTGATCTCGTCGTTCAGGATGCGGAGGTTGGGCTGCAGCGCGTAGTCGTAGCCGCGCAGCTCGGAGAGCGAGGCGATGGCCGAGTCGCTCGGGCAGTAGGCGTAGTGCACGGTGGGGCGGTAGACGGCCTTGCCGCCCTCCCACACGGTGAGCTTGTCGCTGATCGAGAAGGCCTCGCCGTGCCGCACCACCATGCCGTGGATGCAGTAGTTCGGGACCCAGGAGACCACCCAGGTGTTCATGCCCATGCGGGCCAGGCAGATCTGGTTCTTCGGGCCCGACTGGTGCTCCACCGCGTAGGGGGGCAGCTCCTTCTCGTGGGTGCCCCAGCCCATCTCGGCGGTGGTGGTGCCCTCCTCGCGGAAGCCCTCGATGCTCCAGGTGTTCACGAACTCGTCCACCCTCTTGGGGACGTCGGTGATCTGGGTGTCGCGCTCGCTGCAGTGGATGACCTTGACGCCCAGCTTCTGGGCGAGCCGGTTCCAGGCCTGGTCCTTCATGAGCTGCTGGATCTGCTCGGCGTCCTTCCCCTTGGCCTTGCCGTCCTTGATCATCTTCTTGCCGATGTCGAGGAGCCCCTGCTTGGTGAAGTGGGAGATGAGGCCGGGGTTGGCGCCGTGCTCGAGCACCGCGGTGGGCCCCTTCTCCTTCCACCCGGCGGTCATCTTGCGGAGATTCATGTGGCGCCAGTAGAGGGTGCGCTCGGTGGGGTGCTTGTTCGCGGCGCCCTCGTACGGGTCCCAGACCTCGACCGAGGTGTTCACGTAGAGCACCCCGTGGTCGTGGCACCACTGGAGGACCTCGCAGGCGTCGATGTTCCAGGCCAGGTCGACGACCACGTCGCCCTCGCCCACGTGCTTGGCGAGGACCGCCGCCATGTTGGCGCGCGTGATCTTCTTCTGCACGAACCGGACGCCCTTCCTGGTCCAGGCGGCGAGCGCCGCGCTCCGGTCCTCGAAGTCCATCACCGTGACGTTCTTCGGGCTCACCTTCATGTGCTTCATGAGGATGGGCAGGGTGCACTGCGCGACCGCGCCGTAACCGACGAACAGGATCCGCTTACCGAACTCGACCATGTGGACGTCACCTCGGATGGGGGCTGACCGGGACGCGCGCCGCCACGGCACGCGCGGCCGCTTTTATCGCAAATCCTTCCGTTCGGGTACCACCCCGGCGTCCCCGCCGCCGGTTAGGCCCCGAGCGGCTCCCCGCAGCGCTTGCAATGGCGGGCGTCGGCGTCGTGGAGGGCCAGTCCGCAGCGCCGGCAGGCCCGGGCGGAGGCCGGCGCCGCCGCCTCGCGCGCCATCTCCACGGTGACGATCCCGGTGGGCACGGCGATGATCCCGTAGCCCAGGATCATCACCACCGAGGCGAGGATCTGACCGGCCACCGTGTGGGGCGTGATGTCCCCGTATCCCACCGTGGTCAGGGTGACGACGGCCCAGTAGACGGAGCGGGGGATGCTCGTGAAGCCGTTCTGGGGCCCCTCCACGAGGTACATCAGGGTTCCCAGCACGAGCACCATGGTGACCACCACCGCCAGGAAGACCGTGATCTTCTGCCGGCTGCGGGCAAGCGCATGGCCGAGGTGGCTCGCCTCCGAGGTGTACTGGCCGAGCTTGAGGATCCGGAAGATGCGCAGGAGCCGCAGCGCCCGCACGGTGAGCAGCGCCTGGGCCCCGTAGAGGACGAGGCTCAGGTAGGTGGGCAGGATCGAGACCAGGTCGACGATGCCGAAGAAGCTGCGGGCGTAGCGGAGCGGTGTGCGGGTGCACCAGAGCCGCAGCACGTACTCGGCGGTGAAGAGGAGGGTGAAGAACCACTCCGCGGCCCGCAGCGCGCCCCCGTACGACTCCCGCACCTCGGAGACCGTCTCCAGCATGACGACGAGGACCGAGAGCAGGATGGCGACGATGAGCAGGACGTCGAAGAGCTTGCCCGCGAAGGTATCGTGGCCGAAGACGATCTCGGCGACGTGGTCGCGCAGGGGGCGGTCGGAGCGTTCGTGGCCTCGCATCGCGCCGAGCCTACACGGGATGCGGCGGGCCAGGAAAAGCCCGAGCTTACCCGGTCCGAAGGGGTACCGAAGTCACGGGGAGTCGATGGAGACCACCGGTGGTAGATTGGCGAGGCCTGCGCACGGACGCGGGCAAACATGGCCAACCGCCGGCTCCCCACCTCCCTCCTGCTCGTCATCCCCCTCGTCCTGGCGGTGGGGGCCTACGCCCGCGTGCTCGGCGGCGGGCTCGTGTTCGACGACGTGCAGGTGGTCCAGGAGAACCCGGCGCTCGCCGACCTCCCCGGGGTCCTGCGGGGCTGGTCGGGTGGCCTCCTCCACGGTGGCCGACCCACCACCGAGGTCGCCCTCGCGCTGACCCAGGTGCTCGGGGGGCCGTCCCCCCGGAGCTTCCACCTGACGAGCCTCCTGCTCCACCTCGCGACGGTGGTCCTCGTCTTCCTCTTCACCCGGGCGGTGCTCCGGCTCGCCGGGCGCGGTCCGGGATCGCTCCCCGCGGTGGTGGTCGCCGGTCTTTTCGCGCTCCACCCGATGCAGAGCGAGGCCGTGAGCTACGTGTCCCAGTGCTCGGAGGTGCTGGCCTCCGGGCTCTACGTGGCCACGCTCCTCGTCCTCCTCCGTGCCGACCGGACGGGCCCGGGGCTCCGGGGGGCGCTGCTGGGAGCGGCGGCGCTCGTTCTGTCCACGCTCGGGATGGGGGCGAAGGCCATCGTTGCGACCGCGCCCCTTTCCTGGCTCCTGCTGGTTGCCGTCGTCCCCCGCAGAGGGCCGGCGGAGGGGTCGGCACGGTGGCGGTGGCGCATCGCCCTCGTCGTCCCGCTCGTCCTCGTCGATCTCCTCGTGGTGCGGGGTGCGCTGGTGTCGGTCGTGGGGCGTCCCGACGCCGGCTTCTCGGTTCCCCGGTCCGCCCCGGGCAATTACTTCCTGACGCAGTGGCGGGCGGTGGTCACCTACCTCCGGCTCCTCATCTGGCCGACCGGGCAGAACGCCGACTGGTCGTTCCCGATGTCGAGCCGGCTGGCCGAGCCCGACGTGCTCGCCGCCGGCGCCCTGCTCACCCTGCTGGTCGCGGGCGCCGCCGTCCTCGGATGGCGCTGCCGGCGGGGGGACGGCCCGGGGGCGGCGAGCGGCCGGGCGGCCGCCTACGGCGTGGCCTGGTTCTTCCTCCTGCTCGCCCCGACCTCGAGCTTCCTCCCCGTCGCGGACGTGATGGTCGAGCACCGTGTGTACCTGGCCTCCTGGGGCGTGTTCCTGGGGGTCGTGCTCGGCGGCGAGGCCCTGCTCGCCCACGTACCCGCCGGGCGACGCACCCTGGCGGCCGTGCTCTGCGTCGGTGCGGCATGGGTTGCCCTGGCGACCACGCTCCACCGGCGGAACGCCGTCTGGGAGAGCGACCTGGCCCTCTGGACCGACGCGGTCTCGAAGTCGCCCGGAAAGGCCCGCCCCCGGCTCGGGCTCGGTGTTGCGCTGGCCCAGCGCGGGGACCAGGCGGGTGCGGCCGACCAGTTCACGGCCGGCCTGAAGCGCGCGCCGGCCGACGCCATCGGCCTCCGCACGTCGCTGCATCACAACCTGGGCATCGCCCTCGTCATGCTGGGACGTTCCGAGGAGGCGCTCGAGCACCTGCGCCAGGCGGTGGGGCTCGATCCCACCACGACCACGCCGGCGCAGACCCTGGCGCTCGCCCTCTGGGAGACGGGCGACGCCGCCGGGGCGGAGCGGGAGGCCCGGGCCGTCCTCGACCGGGCTCCCGATTCGCCCACCGCGGCCCGGGTGATGGGGCAGGCGCGGATGGCCGCCGGCGATGACGCCGGGGCCCTCCCGTTCATCGAGCAGGCCGTCCGCGCAAGGCCGTCCGACGGCGCGGTCCGCTACGACCTCGGGGCGGTCTACGCCAACCTCGGGCGGATCGCCGAAGCCTGCAATTCCTGGCGGGTGGTGCTCCGGCTCCCCTCGGTCGGCGGCGCGCACGAGGCGGCCCGGCAGGGGCTGTCGATCCTCGCCTGCCCGCCACAAGGGTTGCGGTAACTTGAGGCCAGGGAGAAACCCATGGCCATCGAATCGCTGAACCCCGCAACCGGAGAGAGCCTTCGCACCTTCCCCGAGATGGGCAAGGAGGAGGTGGACCGGATCCTCGACGCCGCAGTCGCTGCCCAGAAGGCCTGGGCGCGCGTGCCCATCGCCGAGCGGGCCGTGCCCATGCGCAAGGTCGCCGCGCTCCTGCGGGAGCGGGCGCCCGAGCTGGGGCGGCTGGCCGCGCTGGAGATGGGCAAGCCGATCAAGGACGGCGCCGCCGAGGCGGTGAAGTGCGCCTGGGTCTGCGAGTTCTACGCCGAGAACGCCGAGAAGTTCCTGGCCCCCCGTCCGGAGACGAGCGACGGCAGCCAGGCCCACGTCCGGTTCGACCCGCTCGGCGTCATCCTCGCGGTGATGCCCTGGAACTTCCCCTACTGGCAGGTCTTCCGCTTCATCGCGCCCCACCTCATGGCGGGCAACGGCGGCCTGCTCAAGCACGCCTCCAACGTGCCCCAGTGCGCGCTCGCCATCGAGAAACTGATGCACGACGCCGGCTTCCCGGAGGCGCTGTTCCGGACCCTGCTCGTCGGCTCGAGGCCGGTGCGCGGCATCATCCTCGACGCCCGCATCGCCGCCGTCACCATCACCGGCAGCGAACCGGCGGGGCGGGCGGTGGCGGCCGCCGCGGGGGAGGCCCTGAAGCCCTCGGTGATGGAGCTGGGAGGCTCGGACCCGTTCATCGTGCTCGCCGACGCGGACATCGAGCAGGCGGCCAAGGTGGGCGCGGTGGCCCGGACCATCAACGCCGGGCAGAGCTGCATCTGCGCCAAGCGCTTCATCGTCGAGACGCCGGTGTACGACGCCTTCCTCGAGAAGTTCACCGCGGCCATGAAGGCGGTGAAGGTGGGCGATCCGATGGAGGCCGGGATCGACATCGGCCCGCAGGCCCGGACGGATCTCCGGGACGAGATGCACGGGGTCGTCGCACAGGCCATCGCCGAGGGAGCCCGGCCGCTGCTCGGCTGCAAGGTTCCGGAGGGCAAGGGAGCCTTCTACCCGGTGTCGATCCTCTCCGACGTCGGGCCCGGGAACGTGGCGGCGCGGGAGGAGCTCTTCGGACCGGTGGCGGTGGTGATGCGGGCCGATTCGGCCGACCACGCGGTCGAGATCGCCAACACCTCCCGCTTCGGCCTGGGAGCCTCCCTGTGGACCCGCGACCCCGCGAAGATCGAGCGGCTCGTCCCCCGCATCGAGGCCGGCGCCGTCTTCGTGAACGGCATGGTCAAGAGCGACCCGCGCCTCCCCTTCGGCGGCGTCAAGACCTCCGGCTACGGCCGGGAACTCGGCCTCGAGGGCATCCGCGCCTTCGTCAACGTGAAGACCGTCTGGGTCAAGTAGGCGCGGGGATCACGGCGACGGCGGCGGCAGATCGGCCGCGATCGCCCGGACCACGGCCGAGCCGGCGGCGCGGATCGACACCGCGTCGACGACCGCCGCCGATCCGCCCGGATAGGGCCAGTCGGGGTTCGCCGGCGTCGCCGGGTCGGCCGGCGGAACCCGCCACCAGCCGAAGAGCGGAAGGGAGACCACCGTCGCGGGCCCCGTCCCCGGGGGCACGAGCGGCTGGAGATCCTGGCGCGCGCCGTTGGTCCAGACCGCCGGAACGGACAGGAAGCCCAGGGTGCTGGTGGGATCCTTCCCGACGGTCTCGCCGGCCACGAGCGCCCAGCTGTTGATGACCCCGATCGCCTCCCCGGCGCCGATGCCGAGCCCGGCGTCGGCGGTGGAGAGCGCCGCTCGGATGCCCCCGGCCCAGATGACCGGGCTCGGCAACGGCAGCGTCCCCCGCCCGCGGGTGGTCGAGTAGCCGGTGGCGTAGGGCGTGATGCCCACGACCGAGATGTCGGTCGGGACCCCGAACGGGCCCGTGGTGTAGTCCGAACCTCCCAGCGTGCCGGGGGTCACGTTCTCCCAGTAGGCCGGGATGCCCAGGTTCGCATCCGAGGAGGCCGAGGTCGTCGACCAGACGTTCTGGTCCGCATCCAGGAACATGGCCACTGCCGGTCCAGCGCTTCCGAAGGTGAAGAGCTCCGTCCGGTCCACGAAGTTCAGGCTGGGGTCGAAGACCCAGATCATCGCCACGAAGGCGGGCGTCCCGCCGGAGCGGGTGTGGGCCAGGCCCGACGCGACCACGAACTTCTCGTGGCTGGCGATCGCGGTGATGACACCCGAGTCGAAGTAATCGGGAAGGAGGTCGGCCTTGACGAGCGAAGTCAGGACCCCGTCCTTCCAGATCGCGGGGATGGGAGAGAGGTCGCCGGTGGCCCCGCCCACGTAGACCACCGACGTCGGTTTTCCCTGGTCGTCCGTGGTGGAGAGGACGCTCACGGCCAGGGCCGTGCCCTGGGTCTCCGCCGGTACCGTCGTCAGCCGGAGCGGCAGCGCCGTGGCCGTCGTGTCGGTCCAGGTCACCGGAAGCATCCGCAACGGCGTCGGAGGCGACCCCTCCGAGCACGTCACCGAGATGCCGACGGCGACGGGCTTGCCCGACTTCACCGCCATCGCCTGGACCGAGCCGGAGCAGTCGCCGGCCAGGAGCGGGAGCGCCCTCGGCGCTGCGGTTGCCCCGCTCCAGACCACCGGCACCGGCCGGTCCCCGTGGACGGCGGGGTTCCAGGACCAGCCGCCCTGGTAGAGGGGAGGCAGCGACGGGTTGTTGCCGGGGCAGCCGCTCGTGACGGCCGCGGCCGCGAGGAGCGGCGCGACGAGAAGGGCCTGGATCCGCATGCCGGGAGCATACCGGCATCGCGGGTCGCGGTCAGCCGGATGCGACGGGGATGCGGGGGCGTGGTTGCGTCCGGGGGAGGCGCACCACGAACTCGGTGCCCTGGCCCACGGTGCTCGACACCTGGAGGTTCCCGCCCAGGCTCTGCACCACCCGGCGGGTGATGGTGAGGCCGAGCCCCACGCCCCGCCCGGGACCCTTGGTCGAGAAGAAGGGAGTGAAGAGCTTCTGCAGGAGCTCGGGGGGGATGCCCGGACCGTTGTCCTTCACCGAGAGGACGATCTCGCCGTCCTCGACCCGCCCGCGGACCCGGACCCTCCCGGTCTCCTCGGGCACCGCCTCGATGGCGTTCTGGACCAGGTTGGAGAGGACCTGGCTGAACTCCTCCGGGACGCACTCCAGCGACCCGTCCCCCTCGAGGTCGAGGTCCACCTTCACGTGGCGCCCGGTGGCGGGCAGCACGATCCCGACCACGGCGTGCGCCGCCGCCCAGGCGTCGTGCGGCACCATCACCCGCTTGTAGCCGGCCCGCCCGTAGCGGCTCATCAGCTCGACCGTGGAGCCGATGCGCTTCACGCCGGAGTCGGCGACGCCGAGCAGCTCCTCGATGCGCCCCGCCAGCCGGTCGACCTGCGCCTGCTCCCCGCCGTCGAGCGGGCGCCCCTTCGCCTCGGCGCAGAGGGTGAGCACCTTCCCGGCGTCGAGGCGGACGCGGCCGAGCGCATTCTTCAGATAATTGAGCGGGTTGTTGATCTCGTGGGCCAAGCCTGCGGCCACCATCTCGAGCGACTCCATCCGCTGGGTGAGCACCAGGTCGGCGGTCTGCTCCTTGGCCTTCACCAGTTCGCGCGCCGCGGTGAGCAGCTCCTTCGGCGAGAAGGGCTTCGCCAGGTAGGCCGAGACGCCGGTCTCGAGCCCCTTCACCCGGTCGTCGAGGTCCCCGCGGGCCGAGAGCATGATGATGGGGATGTGGCGCGTGCTCGGTTCCTCGCGCAGCCGGCGGGTGAGGGCCAGGCCGTCGATCCCCGGCATCATGAGGTCGGTGACCACCAGGCTGGGGCGCTCCCGGAGGATGAGCTCGAGCCCCTTCAAGCCGTCGGGCGCGATGAGCACCTTGAACTGTCGCCGCAGCGACATGTGGACGAGCTGGACGATGTGGGGGTGGTCCTCGACCACCACGGCGGTGTAGGGGCGCGCCTCCTCGTCCTGGTCGCGCTCCACCACCCGCCGCTCGGTGGCCTCCTCGATGTCGAGCAGCCGGAACTCCGATCGGGACGCCAGCTGGACGGCCCAGTCGAGGCCGGGCTCGGCCCCCGGTGGCGACTCGGCGGTCGGCGGGGCGGCCAGCACCTCCGGCCGGAGGTGTCCGCGCCCCTTGGGAAGCGTGACGGTGAAGCGGGCTCCCGAGTGGCCGTCGCTCTCCCCGCGGATGCTCCCGCCGTGGAGCAACACGAGCTCGCGCGCCAGCGCGAGGCCGATGCCCGTGCCGCCGTGGGCCCGGCGGTCGGCCATGTCGACCTGGTAGAAGCGCTCGAAGAGTTGATCGGCACGGTCGGGGGGGAAGCCGGGCCCGTCGTCCTCGACCACCACCTCGACGTCGTCGAACTGGTTGCGCAGGGTGACCGTGACGTGTCCGTTCGGGGGCGTGAACTTGATGGCGTTGGAGAGCAGGTTGACGAATACCCGCTCCAGCCGCTCCGGGTCGCACCAGATGGTGCAGGGTTGCTGGCCGGTCGAGAAGGAGAGGGCGATCTGCTTGCGCTGCGCCAGCACCTGGGTCTGCTCGAGCAGGCCGCGCAGCTGCACCGCCAGGTCCTGCTCCTTCACGTCGAGGCGCAGGCGGCTCTCCTCGAGGCGGGAGAGGTCGAGCAGGTCGTTGATGAGCTTGAGCAGCTTGAGCGCGCTCCGGTACATGGTCGCCAGCGAGCTGCGCTGCGGATCGCTGAAGGCACCCATCTCCCCCTCCATCATGAGCTCGAGCGGGGTGAGCACCATGGCGAGCGGGGTGCGCAGCTCGTGGGTCATGTTGGCGAAGAAGCGCGACTTGAACTCGTCGAGCTGCTGGAGCCGGGTGTGGGCCCGCTCCAGGTTTTGCGTGGTGGCCTCGAGCCGCAGCCGCTGCTCGTGCTGCTCCCGGAGCGAGGAGTACTGCAGCACCTGGGCCACGCCGGCGATGAGCGCGGTGGCCGACAGGAAGGTCATGTTGGAGATCGCCAGGTGGAGGTCGCCGCCGGCGCCGAGGAGCAGGTTCACCGCCGGGAAGGAGGCGACCAGGCCCACCAGCGTGACCGTCACCAGGGCCGGCGGCCACACGAAGAGCAGGCCGGCCGCCAGCACCACCAGGATGAGGCCGGCGTAGTAGGGCGAGTCGAGTCCGCCCATGTAGGCGGTCATCAGGCTGATGCCGGTCCCGGCCAGCCAGGCGCAGAGGACGGCCACCGCGTCGACCCAGCGGTCGAGGCGCGGGCTGCGCATGACCACGAGGAAGAACCCCGCCGCCAGGCCGACCAGGGCGCGCATCGTCCACAGCCTGGGGAGGGCCGCACTCGGTACGAGCGCCCAGTCGAGCAGGCCGAAGGCCGGGTACAGCGTGAGCATGAAGAGCAGCCCGACCCGCAGGCCGCGCCGGTTGCGGGTGAGCCGCCAGGCGGCCCAGCTCCTCGCGATCTCCTCGTCGGACGTGGTCATCTACCCGCGGACGATCTCGAAGAACGGGTTGACCCCGCTCTCCTCCTCGAGGATGCGGACCTGGGCCCCCGGGGCCGCGGCGCGGGCGATATCCAGCAGCTCCTCGCGGGTCCGGTAGATGAGGGCCCAGTCGAGGTGGATCTGCAGGAGCGTGCGGGAGGCGTGGTCGACCATGTTGGCGACGAGCAGCTGGCCGCCCGGGGCCGAGTTGGCGGCCAGGTGACGGGTGAGCGCCACGCCGGTGCGGTGCTGGAGGTAGTCGAGCAGCCCCGCGGAGTAGATCAGGTCGAACTTCCCGAACGGATCGAAGAGCGACCCGTCGCGGAGCAGCCGCTTGATGGAGTCGTGGAGGAAGAGCAACCGGACCCGGCCGTCGAAGCGGGCCTCGACCGAAGGGGTGAGCCGGCGGAAGGCGTGGGCGAGCGCGTTCTTGTCCTGCTCGAAGAGCACCACCTCGAGAGGCGCCGGCATCTCCTCGAGCTCCTGGAAGAGCTCGTGGAGCTCCTGGGCCGGCCCGGCGCCGATCGAGAGGACGCGCACGGGAGCCGTGGAGCCGGCCCGGCGCGCCAGCAGCGCCTTGAGCTGCCGCTTGACCAGGTCCTTCCGGTAGCGGACCGCACGGGAGCAGAGCGTCTCGGAGAAGCCCAGGCCCACCGATCGGGCGAAGAGGGTCGAGCCCTCGTAGAAGCGCTCGTAGGTGGCGTTCATCACCTCGTAGTCCCCCGGGTAGCCGAAGGGCTTTTCCCAGGCCCGCCGGAGGCCCGGCGACTCCATGAGGAACTCCTGCACGTGGCGGATCGCCCACTGGCGGGCCTGCTCGTTGCGGTGGCCTCCGGGAAGCCCCCGGATCTCGGCGTCGACGGCCTCGGTGAGCCGCACGAACTCGGGGACGAACCCGGCGCGAAGGGAACGCTCGAGCGCCGCGAGGACCGGCCCCGGGCTGCCGTGCAGGGCGTGCCAGGGGAGCTCCCGCTCGAGCGCGTCGAGCTGCCGCCTTCCGTCCTCGAGCAGCATGCGCAGCTCGGCGACGCGGGCCTGGAAGCGCTCGCCGTCGGCCACGCCCCAGGGACGGTCCTGGACCCGGGAACTCCCGGCGCCCTCCGTCCAGGCGTGGAGCGTGCGGAGGCTCAGGATCTCGTCGACGTCGAGCAGGAAGTTCTCGAAGGAGAGGCCGACCACCGTCCCCTCCGGCGATTCGCGGACCGACCCGACGCGCACCCGTCCCTCGAAGGCGAGATGGGCGTCGAAGCGGAGCAGCGCCGGGACGAGCCTGCCCGGGCGCGCCGGCACCCCGACAGGCCAGGCGACCGCGGCGCCGTTCTGGCTGACGTCGAGGACGGCACAGTCGCGCCGCGCGCCGTCCACCGTCACCGTCAGGGTTCCGCGCAGGGGGGCGAGGTCCGCCGCGGCGTGGCGGTGGGGACGGAAGAAGACCGCGCGCCCCTCGGCGCCCTCCAGCTCCTCGTAGCGGTGAGGACGCGGCCCCATCGAGAGGGGCGGGGACCCCTCCGGGGAGGATCCCGGCTCGGACGGCGCAACCAGCTTCACGCGGCTCTTCCTGTCCATGGGGTCAGCCGTTCCGTGCGTGTGCGGGGACGTGCAGCTCGAAACGGGTGCCGCCTCCGGGGGGCTCGACCAGCCGGATGCTCCCCCCGTGTGACTCGGCGATGAGGCGGGCCATGTAAAGCCCCATCCCGAGGCCGGGGGAGTCCTTCCCGGCGGCGAAGGGCTGGAACAGGCGGGGCCGGAGCTCGGGCGCGACGCCGGGGCCGTCGTCCTCGACGGAGAGCTCCACGGTGCCGCCCTCGGCCAGGCGGGCCGAGATGCGCACGGCCGCGTCCTTGCCCGTGGCCTGCACCGCGTTCTGGATCAGGTTGACGAGCGCCTGCGACAGCTTGAGCCGGTCGGCCTGGAGGGACGGGAGCCCCGGCGCCACGTCCACGACGAGCCGGCGCAGGCGGAAGTTGAGGTCCATCCGGGAGATGGTCACCGCGTCCCGGACCACGTCGGCCGGGTCGGCCGGGGCTGGGGCGATCTCGAGCTTGCCGGCGTGCGCGAAGTCCTGGAGCGTCTTCAGCGTGGCGAGCAGACGCTCGACGTGGGCCATCCCCAGCGTGAAGGTCTCGCGCAGCTCGGGAGAGGCGGAATGCTGGGCGAGCTGGTACTCGGCCTCGCGCAGGCTCGCCACCATGTTGCGCAGGTCGTGGGTCACCCCGGAGGCGAGCCGCCCCACCGTGCCGATCCGCTCGAGGTGGAGGAGGGCCTGCTGCTGTCGCTTCACCTCCTCGAAGGAGGCGCGGAGCATCTCGCCCCGCTCGGAGAGGAGGGAGACCAGCCGCTCGATGATGCGCCGCTGGGAGACGTGGTTGCACGCCTGGCGGACGGCCTCGAGGATGTCGGCCGGTTCCCAGGGCTTGCGCAGGAAGCGGAACGCGTTGGCCCGGTTGATGGCCGACTCGAGCGCGTCCATGTCGGCGAACCCGGTCAGCACGATCCCGGCGATGTCCGGCCGGACGCGCCGGAGCTTCTCGAGAAGGTCCACGCCGGTCATCCCGGGCATGCGCTGGTCGGTCACGACCACGTCGAGGGGAACCTTGCCGACCATGGCCAGCGCCTCGTCCCCCGAGGCGGCCGCGTGCACCTGCCAGCGCTCCTCGTCGTCCAGGACGCCCCGGAGCACGACGAGGTTGTTCGGCTCGTCGTCGACGAGCAGCACGCCGCCGGTCAGCTGGTTGCCCATGCCGAAACGGGCCACCAGCGCGGCGATCTCTCGTTCGTTGATCAAGGCCCCCCCGGATCCAGAGATCAGAGATGAAAAAATCCTCTGGAGTATAGGCGACCCGCCCCAGGGGGACAGTTAATGACCGGGGGCTGCGATATCGAGACGGGGCGCTCGGCTACCCGCCAGCACCGGTGAGCGGAAAAAAGTGCTTCACCAGCATGAACAGGGCGAGGGCCACGGCGAGGGCGACAGCGATCTTGACGTTGTTTTTCATGAGGGGCCCGGGCGGGCACACTAGCCGAACGCGCAGGAAGAGGGACTGACCCTTCCGGGTGTCGGAATATCCAGCGGGTCGGTGAGAAACGTGACAAGGGGCCGGTTTCGGAAGATCCGGCCTGTATCCCGGAGGGTTGGCGCTGATCCGGGCGTCGGAACGCGTGGGGAAG
>CAIVAR010000159.1 GCA_903904005.1 uncultured Anaeromyxobacter sp. | reverse complement strand
TGTTCGTCGGCTCGCGGCTTCGCTCCCCGCTTCTTTCAGCGCTCCCCTCGCGGTCGGCACCTTGCGGTTCGCTCGGGGTCCCTGCGACCGGGTTCCCCAGAGGACTTTCACCTCCACGTCACGCCCATGCTGGGCACACCATGGAACGGGCGACTGGGAGTGGATCCCGGTCGCCCTTCCTCTTTCGTGCACCGGTGCGGGGAGGTCCCCGCACCGTCACTTCGCGGGCGCTGGTGCCCCGGGGGCTGCCGGCGGGCACTTGAACTGGCAGCAGTTGTCGGAGCTGGTGCCCGACGCGGCGACCATGCCGGAGGACGCGGGGGCCGTGCTCGACGCGAAGGCCTGCGAGCCGCACTTCACGAGCGTCGCGCCGCCGGGGCAGACCTCCACCGCCTTCTGGGTGAGCACGTCGTTCGAGATCCCCTTCTTCCCGCAGACGACGAAGGTCCCGGTCGCGAAGTCCTGGGTGGTCACCCGGACCTTGTGCCCGCACGCCGCCATCGAGAGCGCGAACATCACCATCAGAAATCGCTTGGTCATGACGTCATGCTCCCCGTCGGAAGAAGGGATTGCAAGTGCCCCGGGAGGGCCAGGACCTGTGAGCGCTCTCAACCCGGACGGGGGTTGGGCCGGGGTCGAGTCCTCCCGTAGACTGCCCCGATGGTACGACCCCTGGCGGTGACGCTCCTTCTCACGCTTGCCGCCTGTGGCTCCGTCCAGGCCCCTCCGCCGACCAGCCTCGCACGGAAGGGCGAACCCCTCGAGGTCGAGGTCGGCGGCAGGATGGTCGACAACACGAGCACCGTCGTCTCCATCTCGCCCGTCACGAAGGTCTCCCGGGTGGACGGTCTTCACGCGGAGATCGTCTACCTCGGCCTCACCGGGGTGGGACCGTCCGGTAAGAGCATCGTCCGTGTGCGATACGAGGAACACAAGATCGCGAACGGGGTGGAGGCCGAGCGCCCGGAGTACCGCGCCGAGGTGACCCTCGATCTGGCCCAGGGACGAGCCATCGACTTCAAGGGCTGGCAGATCGGGGTGCTCGAGGCGACCGACCGGTTCATCCGGTACGAGGTGGTGGGCAGTCCTGCTCCCCGTTGACGTGGGCGGCGCCGGGGTTCACCCCGGGTTCAGGTTCATCCGCCGCTGCATCGCCGCCATCCGGGAATCGCCGCGGATCCGGGCGAGCAGCGGGTCCCACGCCAGGAGGAGCAGCCCGGGGTCGCGCGCGACCATCGCCTTCTCGAGCCAGGCGAAGGCCTGGTCGGCGTCCCCCCGCCAGGCGTGGACTTCCGCGATCTGGTACGGCGAGGGGAAGGCGAACTGGGCCGTGAGCTCCTCGAGCGCCGTCCGGGCCTCGCGGACGTGCCCGAGGTCGTGCTCCGCCAGGGCCGCCCCACGCAGGCGCCACAACCCCGGCGAGCACCGGTTGGTCTCGGCGAGCGCAGCCTCCGGCCGACCGGAGAGCAGTTGCCGCACCCCCAGCCCCTGCCGGGCGTAGTCGTTCTCCGGATCGATCTCGGCGGCGCGGCGCAGAGAGAGTTCCCCCTCGTCCCCCTGTCCGGCGGCGACCTGCAGAAGCCCCAGGCTGTTCCACGCCGAGACCGAGAGGGGGTCGAGCTCGGTGGCGCGCCGGAGGAGCTGGATGGCCTCGGAGAGGCGCCCCTGCGGGGCGAGCAGCCAGGCCCCTTCCTTCCGAAGGATGTCGGCATCGCCGGGCGCGAGGGCGTGCGCCCGATCGAAGTCCTCGCCCGCGGCCTCCCAGTCCCAGGTGGCCTGGGCGAGCAACTGCGCGCGGGTCGCGTAGGCCTCGGCGAGGCGGGGGTCGAGCTCGATGGCGCGCGCGGCAGCCGAGATCGCCCGCTTCCGGTTGGACTCGATCTCGTCGGGAGCCTCGACGTAGTCGCTGATCCCGGCCGACGCGGCGGCGAGGGTGGCCCAGGCCGGCGCGAACCCGGGGGCGAGCGAAATGGCCTTCTCGGACGCCGCGGCCGCGCGCACGAAGCCGTCGAGGTCGGAGGGGGCCAGGAAGCGGCGGGCCAGCAGGTACTGGTTGTAGACCTCCGGGTCCACGGGGCGTGCGCTGCCGGACCCCCTCCCGGGCGGCAGGAGCTTCAGCTCCAGGGCGCTCGCGACGGCGCGCCCGATCTCGTCCTGGACGGCCAGCACGTCGCCCGCCTCGCGGTCGAAGGTCTGGGACCAGAGCTGGAAGCCCTCCCGCGCGTCCACGATCTGGGCGCTCACCCGCAGGCGGGATCCGGAGCGCCGGACGCTGCCCTCGAGGACCGAGGTCAGCCCCAGCTGCCGGGCCAGCTCTCGGAAGTCGCCGGTCCTTCCACGGAGCGCGAAGGAGGTCGTGCGTCCGATGACGCGCAGCCCCGGAATCTGGGCGAGGGCCCCCTGGATCTCCTCGGTGAGCCCGTCGGCGAAGTAGTCCTGGTCCGGGTCGCCGCTCAGGTTCACGAACGGCAGGACCACGATGGACGGGACGCCCGAGGCGGCGTTTCCGGGCCTCCGGCGGGCGTACTGGACGGTGCCGAGGATGACGAGCACGAGCGCCGCCGCCACGCCGCCGAGGGCGAGCAGGCGCCGCCGCTGACGGCGGGCCAGGTAGGCTCCGGGCGAGGCGGGCTTCCGGCGACGATCGAGCAGCCAGGCCAGGCCCCCCCGCCGCAGCTCGTCGATCCATTCGGACAGGGCCACACGGCCTCCGGCAACGCGAAAGGTGCCATCGTATGCTAGAAACGGCCCATGCGCGTCGCCTACCTGGGCCCCCCCGGAACCTTCAGCGAGGAGGCCGTGACTCGCTGCGCCACGCTCGCCGGCGCCGATCGGCTGCCGTTCCCGAGCTTCGCCGACGCCTACGAGGCGGCCCTCGGGGGCGACGTGGACGTGGCGCTCCTGCCCGTCGAGAACTCCATCGAGGGGGCCGTCGGGGCCACGCTCGACCTGCTCGTGCAACGCCCGGGGCTGCGCATCCGCCAGGAACTGGTGCTCCCCGTGGAGCAGCACCTGCTCGTCCGCCCCGGTGCGGATCTCGCCTCCATCCGGCGCGTGCTCTCGCACCCCCAGGCGCTCGGGCAGTGCTCCGCCTTCCTCCGGCAGCGGCTCCCGGGCGTGCCCACCGAGCCGACCCTCTCCACCGCGGACGCCGCCCGGCGTGCCGCCGAGGAGACGGGGCTCGCGGCCGTCGGCGGGAAGGGCGCGGCGGAACGCTACGGCCTCGCCATCCTCGCTCCGTCGATCCAGGACGCGGCGGAGAACTTCACCCGGTTCGTCCTGCTCGGACGGGAGGACGGGAAGGCGACCGGTCGCGACCGGACCAGCATCGCCTTCACCCTCGACCGGGACCGGCCGGGCGGCCTCTACGAGGTCATCGCCGAGTTCGCCACGCGCCGGATCAACCTCTCCCGCATCGAGAGCCGTCCGACGAAGACGGCGGTTGGGCACTACGTCTTCTTCCTCGATTTCGAGGGGCACCGCGCCGAGCCGGAGTGCGCCGACGCGCTCGCCGGCGTGAGGCGGCAGGTGCACATGATGCTGCTCCTCGGGTCCTACCCGCGGGCTTGAGTCCCGCGCGATTGGAGCAGGGACCCGAGGGCGTGCAGGTGGGCCGGTCCGGCCCCGCAACACCCTCCGGCCATCGACGCCCCCGCGCGGACGGCGTCGGCCACCCCGCTGGCGAACGCTTCCGGGGTCACCGGTTCGCCGGGTAGCCCGGCGTTCGGCTTCACCACGACGGGCACGGGCACTGCCGCGGCCGTCGCGGCGACGACCCCCACGAGGTGCCGGTCCGGGGACACGCAGTTCACCCCCACCGCCGCGGCGCCGTCCCGCCAGAGCGCGGAGAGGAACTCCTCGCCCGGCCGGCCGTCGAGCGCGGCCATGCCCCCCGGCGCCGGGCGCAGCCACGCGGTCGCCACCACGGGGAGCCCGGTCTGCAGCGCCGCCGCGAGCGCCACCCGGGCCTCCTCGAGGTCGAGCTGGGTCTCGAGCCAGAGGAGGTCGACCCCCGCAGCGGCGAGCGCCCGGACGGCACGCCCGGTTCGGTCGCGGAGCGCACCGGGCGGCGGCGGCGATGCCCCGGGGAGCGAGAGACCGGTGGCCCCGACGCATCCGGCGACGAGGCGCGGACGGGCGCTGCGGGCGAGTGCCACGGCCCGTCGGGCGACGTCGAACGGGTCGAGGTCGACGCCGGCCAGGTCGAGGCGGGCCAGGTTGAAGGTGCAGGTGAGGAGCAGCTCCGCTCCGCCGGCGACGTGCCCGGCGTGGACCGCCGCCACCTCCCAGGGGCGCGTGGCGAGCCAGGTCTCGGGAGGAAGCTCGGGCGGGAGCCCCCGGCCGAGGAGCGCGGTCCCCATGGCCCCGTCGAGCCGCAGGACCCTGCCGGCTCGGGGCGGGATCCTCAGACGATCTCCGCCGACTCGAGCTGGGCCGGGACGTGGACCTTCCAGCCGCGCGCCGCGATCCGTTCGGCCTGGGCGGCGAGGGCCGTGGGCTCCCCGTGGACGCAGAACGTCCGGCGCGGCGCCCCGCCCATCCCGTCGAGCCAGCGCGCCACCTCGTCGCGATCGCCGTGGGCGGAGAAGCCGGGGAGGGAGAGGACGCGGGCCCGCACCGGGACGTCCGTTCCGTGGATGCGGATGGTCGGCGCCCCGGCCTGCAGGCTCGCGCCACGGGTCCCGACCGCCTGGAACCCCACCAGGAGGACGGTGGTCGACGGCTCCGGGAGCCGCCGCGCCAGGTGGTGGAGGACCCGGCCGCCCGAGGCCATGCCGGAGGCCGAGACGATGATGCACGGTCCGTGAACCCGGTTGATGGCCTTCGACTGCTCCACGGTGCGGGTGAAGGAGAGCTTCGCCGGACAGAGCGGCTCCACGCCCCGATCCAGCAGGGCGTCCATCTCGAGGTCGTGATCCTCCCGGTGGGCCCGGTAGACCGGCGTCGCGTCGGTGGCCATGGGGGAGTCGACGAAGACCGGGAGGATCGGGATGCGCCCCTCCTGCTCCAGTTGCCGGAGCAGGAAGAGGACCTCCTGGGTCCGCCCGATGGCGAACGACGGGATGACGATGGCTCCCCCGCGCGCCACCGCCGCGCGAACCTCGCGCCCCAGCGCATCGGCAGCCGTGTCGGGCGGGTGGGAGCGGTCGCCGTAGGTCGACTCCACCACCAGGTAGTCGGCCTCCGGGGGCGGTTCCGGATCGGGCAGGATGGGGGCGTCGTAGCGGCCGAGGTCCCCGGAGAAGAGGACCCGGACCAGCGAGCCGGCGTCCGTCGCGAAGGAGAGCAGGGCCGAGGCGCTCCCCAGGATGTGGCCGGCCCGCGTGTAGCTCAGGGTGAACCCGGGGACGATCTCACGGGGCTTGCCGTAGCGCAGGGTGCGCAGCCGCTCCAGCGCTGCGGCGGCATCGTTCCCGTCGTAGAGCGGGAGGGCGCGGGGAGCGTGGCGGGAGAAGCCCTTGGCGTTGGCGTAGCGGGCCTCCTCCTCCTGCAGTCGCGCCGAGTCCGGCAGCAGGATGGCGGCGAGATCACCCGTGGCCGGCGTGCAGAAGACCTCCCCGCGGAACCCCTCCCGGACCAGCCGGGGAAGGGCGCCGGCATGGTCGATGTGGGCGTGGGTCAGGATCACGGCGTCGATGGTCGACGGGGGAACCGGGAAGGGGGCCCAGTTCCGGAGCCGGTACTCCTTCAATCCCTGGAACAGCCCGGCGTCGACGAGCACGCGTCGTCCGCCCGCCTCCACGAGGAACCGGGAACCCGTCACCGTGCCTGCTGCTCCGAGGAAGCGGATGGACGCCATGGTCCGGCGATTCTACAATGCGTCGCCTATCCAGACGGCATCGGGGGCGGAGGGATCATGCGCAGCAAGATCCGGGTGGTGGGCGCGATGATCGAGAAGGACGGCCGCTACCTCATCACCCAGCGGTCGCCGGCGGCGACGCTGCCGCTCCTCTGGGAGTTCCCCGGTGGCAAGGTCGAGCCTGGAGAGACGGACGAGGCCGCTCTCGCGCGCGAGCTGGAGGAGGAGATGGAGGTCTCCGTCCGGGTCGGCGAGCGGGTGGTGCACGTCGAGCACGCATACGCCGGCTACGACATCGATTTCTGCGTCTACCGCTGCGAGATCCGGGCGGGGGCGGTCCGGAACGCCCGGGTCCACGACCACCGGTGGGTCCGCCCCGAGGAGTTCGACCAGTACGAATTCCCGGCCGCGGACGGGAAGACCGTGGCGAAGCTGCTCGGGCTCCCTTTTTCGAATTGACATGGCCTGTCGCGACCTTACGTTGCGTCGCGGGAGGATTTCGTGACCGATCGACACAGCGCCGGATTCAGCGAACTCGAGGAGACGGTCGGGGTCCAGGCCGAGCGGATCGACGAACTGACGCGCACGTGCGCCTCGCTCGTCGAGGACAACAAGGCCTTCCGGCAGCGGGTCGAGCGGGAGAAGGACCGGGTCCTCGAGGCCGAGAAGGCCCGCCTGGCCCAGGTGCTGCTCGAGACCCATGACGGGCTGGAGATGGCCTTCCGGGCCTCCGCACCGGGTTCCGGGCGCGAGGACCCCGCCCTCCGCGACCTCCGGGAAGGGTTCGGCCTCACCCTCACCACCCTGGAGAAGCGGATCGGCGAGCTCGGCGCGACCCGGCTCGAGGTGCTGGGATTGCCCTACGACCCCAGGACCGGGGAGGCCATCGACCTCGCGGCCGTGACCGACGAGGCCCAGGACGGGATCGTCGTGGAGGAGCTCCGCCCGGGCTGGCGCATCGGCGACCGGGTGCTCCGGGCCGCCCGGGTCCGGGTGGGGCGGCTCGTCCGCGCCTGACCTCCTCGGACGCCCGGGAATAGTCCCCGTGCCCGCGGACGTTTTTCCCCTGTTTTGGACAACCCGAGATCGAGAGAGGTTCCATGAGACGAATCCTGACGCTGTCCCTGGTCGCGGTCACTGCCGTGGCCATCACCCTGGCCTGCAGCCGCGAAGGGCGCGCCGACGCGGGGAGCGCCACCAAGGTCGCCACCGAACAACTGTGGCGCGAGCTGCCCGCTGCAGCCCCGGCCGCCGCCCCCACCGGCGCCCCGCTGACCACGCTGGCGCCGCTCGTCAAGCAGCTCAAGCCGGCGGTCGTGAACATCTCGACGACCACCGTGGCGAAGAGCCACCCGCGCGTCCCCGGGTACCCCCGCGGGGGTCCGCAGGGCGGGCAGGATGGCGGCGGCCCCGGCGGCCAGATGGAGGAGTTCTTCCAGCGCTTCTACGGCCAGCAGCCGCGGGAGATGCCCGAGTACCGCTCCAACAGCCTGGGTTCCGGCTTCATCATCAACAAGGACGGCTACATTCTCACCAACAACCACGTGGTGGGCGACGCCACCGAGATCAAGGTCAAGCTCTCCGACGGCCGGGAGTTCCTGGCCAAGGTGGTGGGCAAGGACCCGCCCACCGACGTGGCGCTCATCCGGCTCGAGAAGGCACCGCACGATCTCCCCACCGTGGCGCTCGGCGATTCGGACGCGCTCGAGCAGGGGGACTTCGTCCTCGCCCTCGGCAACCCCTTCGGCCTCTCCGGCTCGGCCAGCTTCGGCATGGTCTCGGCGAAGGCCCGCTCGCTGCAGAACGGCCCCTTCGACGACTTCATCCAGACCGACGCCGCCATCAACCCCGGCAACTCGGGTGGCCCGCTCTTCAACATGAAGGGGGAGGTGGTGGGGATCAACACCGCCATCGTGTCGCCGCAGATCGGCCAGGGCATCGGGTTCGCGGTCCCCATCAGCCTCGCCAAGCAGCTCTTGCCCCAGCTCGAGAAGGGCTCTCGAATCGCCCGCGGCTACCTCGGCGTGACGGTCGGCGACCTCACGCCGGAACTCGCACGCGGATTCGGGCTCGGCGAGAACGTCAAGGGGGCCGTGGTCCAGGACGTGGTCGCGAACGCCCCGGCCGCCAAGGCCGGCGTGAAGGCTGGGGACGTGGTGACCGCGGTGAACGGGAAGGCGGTCGAGGACCGCGGGCAGTTGACCAAGTCCGTGGCCAGCATCACGCCGGGCGGCAAGGCCGTCCTGAGCGTCCTGCGGAAGGGGAAGAAGCTGGAGATCACGGTCACGGTCGGAACCCGCCCGGACGAGGAGGCGCTGGCCCGCGGCGAGGGTGGCAGCGACGCGGGCGAAGGCTCCGCGGACGCGCCCGCCAGCGCGAAGGGGGCCAAGCTGGGCGTTCGGCTCCAGACCCTCACCCCGGACATGCGCCGTCAGATGAAGATCGACGGCGACGCCGGTGTCCTGGTCGCCGAGGTGACGCCGGACGGTCCGGCTGCACGCGCTGGCATCCAGCGCGGGGACGTCATCCTCGAGGTTGCGCAGGACACGGTGACGAAGCCCGAGCAGATCGCGACGGCCTTCGGAAAGGCCAAGCCCGGCGACGTGGTCCTCCTGCGGGTGAAGCGCGGGACCCAGTCGACCTTCGTCCCGGTGAAGATCCCGGAGCCGGAAGTCCCCGAAAAGAAGTGACCCTTCCGGGGATGTAGGCAAAGGTCGTTATTTTGACGACATCGAACCTCCGCCCTATCTTCCGGGGCGGAGGTTCACTCGATGTCCTGGTTCCGTCGAGCGGTCGAGGAAGAGGGCGCGGCGCCGCCGAAGGCGTCGGACCGCCGCGGCGGCTCCCGCCTCGACAAGGTCTTCCCCGTGTGGCTGGAGGGGGAGCACGGCTGCGGGATGGGCATCGCCCGGAACATCTCGGAGGGCGGGATGTTCGTCGAGACCGCCACCCCGCACCCCATCGGGTCGCAGGTGCACGTGGCCTTCCCGTCCGAGTCGGGGGACATGACGGCAGTCGGCGAGGTTCGCTACGTCTGCCACCTGGTCGGCCGGCGCGCCGGGCAGGACGTCCACGCCTCGGTCCACGGGATGGGCGTTCGCTTCCTCTACTTCGAGGCGCGCGGCGAGGCGCAGCGGGCGCTTCACTAGGCAGCCGGGCGGGCCCCGGGCGAGGCTCCGCGTTATCCCTTCCGGATGTCCGATTCCCCGGAACGGCTCGCGGTCGAGACCCGCGGGCTGACCCGCCTCTTCGACGGAAAGCCGGCCGTGTCGTCGCTCGACCTCCGGGTTCCGGCCGGCGCGTTCTACGGCTTCCTGGGACCGAACGGCGCCGGGAAGAGCACCACCATGAAGATGCTCACCGGCCTGCTTCGCCCGAGCGGCGGCGAGGCCCGGGTCCTGGGTGCCGACCTCTCGCGCGACGGGTTCGAGGTCCGGGGGCGAATCGGCGTGGTGCCCGACGGGCTGGCCCTGTTCGAGCGGCTCTCCGGTGCCGAGATGCTTCGCATCCAGGGGCAGCTCTACGGGCTCGATCGCAAGGTAGCCGCCCTCCGGGCGGGCGAGCTCCTCGAGGCGATGGAGCTCTCCGCCGAGGGGGGCAAGCTCGTTCAGGATTACAGCCACGGGATGAAGAAGAAGCTCGCGCTGGCCTGCGCGCTCATCCACGGGCCGGAGTTGCTCTTCCTCGACGAGCCCTTCGAGGGGATCGACGCGGTGGCGGTGTCGGGCATCCGGCGGATGCTGCAGGATCTCGTGGCCCGGCGCGCCCTCACCATCTTCCTCACCAGCCACGTCCTCGAGGTGGTGGAGCGGCTCGTCACCCACGTGGGGATCATCCACCACGGCCGGCTCATCGCGCAGGGCTCCCTCGCGGAGGTCCGGGCGACCGGCTCGCTCGAGGAGACCTTCATCCGGCTGGTCGGCGAGGAGCGGCCCGCCGGGACGGGACTCTCCTGGCTCGGCCCCCGGGAGGTGGGGGCTTGAGGAACGAGTTCCGGGCCCTCGCCGAGTTGCGGGGGAGACTCCTCTGGCGCCGGTTCACCGCGCGCGGTGGGATCGCCGAGGGGGTGGCGAGCGTCGTGCTCCTCGTCATCGCCGTGCCGGTGGGGCTCGCCTTCGCGGTGGCCATCGGCTTCGGCGCGTTCCAGGCGGTCCGGGCGGCCGGCGGGCTGCGGACCGACGTGGGCGCCTCCGCCATCTTCTTCGGAATCTGGCAGACCTGGACCGCGGTCAGCCTCACCCTGAACGACCGGGACGGCCTCGACCTGCGCCGGTTCCTGGTCTTCCCCATCCGGCCCGCACGGGTCTACGCGATGGGGCTCCTCACCGGGCTGCTGGGCGATCCCGTGGGGCTCGTCTGGGGTGCGATGCTCGGCGGCGTCTTCGTGGGCGCGGCCATCGCAAGGCCCGGCGCCTGGCTCGCCGTCCTCCTCGTCGTCCTCATCGCCTTCGCCGTCGCGACGGTTGTCCTGATCGCCCTGATCCAGGAGGTGCTCGCCGCGGTCCTCTCGACGCGCCGGATGCGGGAGTGGGCGATGATCGGGTCGGTGGGCGTCTCGGTGGGGTTCCTGGTCCTCCTGCTCTGGTCGGCGGATCGCCCGGTGCGAGCCGCCAGTGACGCCATCCCGGTGCTCCGGATCATCCAGTGGTTCGCCTGGCCGGGCGCCTTCCCCGCCGCTGCCGCCCGCGAACTCTTCGCGGGTCGGGTGGCCGCCAGCCTTCCCTGGATCGCGGGGCTCCTCCTGGCGACGGCCATCACCGGATGGCTGGCCTTCCGGATCGCCCTGGCGCAGGCCCGCGGCGCCGGGTCGTCGGGCGAGGGTTCGGTCGGACGGCCTGGCGAGGTGGGGCTCGGCCTGCGGGGCGGGCGGTTCGGGGCGCTCTTGGAGAAGGAGGCCCGCTACCTCTACCGGCAGCCGCTGGCGCGGGTCGACGCGCTGCTCGCACCGGTGCTCATGGCATTCGTGGCCATGAAGGTGGAGCCACGCATCCCGGCCGAGGCGGGGGAGGTGGTCCGCGCGCTGCCCCTCTTCGGCGCCGCCGTCTACTGCCACCTCCTGCTCCAGGCCTTCTGGCTGAACGCCTTCGGGTGGGAGCGGGGCGGGGCGAGGGCGCTCTTCCTCGCGCCGCTCGATCTCACGGCGGTGCTGCGGGCGAAGGGGCTCGTCCTGTACGCCTACAGCCTCGTCCTCTTCCTGGTCTCGGCGGCGGTCATGGCGGCGGTGGGGAAGGGGATGGCGCCCCCGTGGGCCTTCGCCGCGGCGCTCGTCCTTCACGCAGCCATGGCGCCGTGGCTCTTCGCCTCGGGCAACGTGGTGTCGATCCTGCGCCCCAAGGCGGCCTCCTTCGCCATCCAGCGCAACTCGGCCCTCTCCACCTTCTCCGGCCTCATCGGGATGGGCATCGTCTCGGCGGCGATGGGCGCCTTCGCCCTGCCGGCGTTCCTCGCGCTCCGGATGGAGTCGCCGGCCATCCTCGTCGGGGGATGGGTGGTGCTGGGGATCGCGGGGGCGCTGGTGCTGCGGGGCGTGCTCCCCCGCGAGGCGCGGCTGCTCGCAGACCGACGGGAAGAGTTCCTCCCGGCGGTCTGCGGCGACGACGCCTGAGTCCGGCGAACCGGCCTACTGCGAGAAGCCCTCGAGGAGGTAGTGGGCCTCGATGCGGCGCAGCGCGAGCGCCATGGCGGCCGTCCGCGCGTCGATCTTCTTGCCGACCACGAAGCGACGCGAGTCGTAGAGCGGTGTCTTCTGCGGGCTGTCGTTGGCGATGTCGTGGATGATGCCGTAGTTGGCCTTGATGGCCCGCTCCAGCCGGTTGTTCACCTCGGCCTCGCTCCAGTGCTCCATGCGCAGGTTCTGGAGCCACTCGTAGTAGGACACGGTGACGCCGCCCGCGTTGCAGATGATGTCGGGGATGAGGTCGATCTTCCGGTCGTGAAGCACCCGGTCGCCGTCGGGGGTGGTAGGCCCGTTGGCGGCCTCGGCCACCACCTGGACCTTGAGCCCCTCGGCCACGTCGCCGGTGATGGTTCCGCCGAGCGCCGCGGGGATGGCGATCTCGGCGTCGAGCTTCCAGAAGTCCTGCGCCTTCAGGGCGCTGGCGCCGGTGAAGCCGTCCACGGTGCGGCGGAGGTTCTCCGGACCGGCCACGTGGGAGAGGAGCGCGGGGATGTCGATGCCCTTCTCGTTGGCGATGCAGCCGTAGGCATCCTGGACACCGACGATCTTGGCCCCCATGGCGTGCAGGATCTCCGCGGAGGCTGTGCCCACGTTGCCGAAGCCCTGGACCAGCACGCGCTTGCCGGCCAGGCTCTCGCCGCGCCAGCGGGCCCACTCCTCGAGGCAGTAGACGGTGCCCTGGCCGGTGGCCTTGGCACGTCCCTCCGACCCGCCGATGCGCACGTCCTTGCCGGTGACCACGCCGCGCATGGCGTGCGGCATCCGCTCACCGTCGGTGAACTGCCGCATCATGATGGCCATGATCTCGGGGTTGGTGTTCACGTCGGGGGCGGGGATGTCCACGTAGGGCCCGATGACGTTCTTCAGCTTGTAGATGAAGCGGAGGGTGACGTGCTCTAGTTCCTCCTTGGAGTAGGCGGCCGGGTCGATGCGGACGCCACCCTTGGCGCCACCGAACGGGATGTCGGCGATGGCCGTCTTCCAGGTCATGTCGGCGGCGAGGGCCTTGAACAGGTCGAGCGAGACGTCCTTGTGGTAACGGACGCCGCCCTTGTAGGGGCCGCGGACCTGGTTGTACTGGATGCGGTAGGCCTTGAACTTCTTGGGGCCGCCCTTCTCGATCCGGAAGAGGCCGCGCTTGGGGATGCGCAGGACCCCTTCGCGAAGCGTGAAGTCGGCCTTGAGCAGGGCCCGGCGGTGGAGGACGAGCTGCCCGTTGGCGAGCGGCTCGAGGGCCTCTCCGGCCTTCACCGAGGAGGCGGGGAGGTCCTTGAAGCGGACCTCCTCCTCCTTGGTGAGCGGGACGAGCCGGTCGCGCGTCTCGATGGTGATGTAGAAGATGTGCTCGAAGTCCGGCTCCTCGAGCTCGAGCCGGACGCGAGGGTTGAGATGGATGAGCTCGGCGGCGCGGTAGAACGCCTCCATCGTCTCGTCGAAGATGCTCTTGCGGGGACTGTCCTTGCGCGACGCCTTCATGCCGCACCTCGGGTGAACGGGTTGGGGAGGGGTCAGGTCGGAGACTACGGCCGGCCGACCCGGGAATCAATTTCTTTCGCGAGACGGAACAGGCAGCAAACATCGATGGTTACGAGATCTCCGGTGGCCAGCTTGGGTCACCCCCGAAGGGATGCCGCCACCGCCGACTCGAGCAGTTCCGCCGCCCGCGCCATCGCCTCCTCCACCGGCATCCCGGGCGGGGAGGCAGAGTGGATCCGGTCGATGCCGTGGGCGTGCACCGCCTCGGCCCCCGGCCCCAGGCTCCCCGAGACGAGCCGCACCGGGACGCCGTGCCGCCGGGCGGCACGGGCCACCCCGACGGGCGCCTTCCCCATTGCGGTCTGGTGGTCGGTGCGCCCCTCGCCGGTGAGGACGAGGCTCGCACCGCGAACCCGCTCATCGAACCGCGCGGCGTCGAGCACGAGACCCACCCCCGGTAGCAGGCGCGCCGGGGTGAAGAACAGCAGCCCGGCCCCGAGTCCCCCGGCTGCTCCCGCGCCCGCCCGGTCGGCGACGTCCCGTCCGGTGGCCCGGGTCGCGACGTGGGCGAGCCTGGAGAGCGCCAGGTCGAGCTCCCGGACCATCGCCGGTGTGGCCCCCTTCTGCGGACCGTAGATGGCGGACGCGCCGCGCGGTCCGGTGAGGGGGTTGTCGACGTCGCAGGCGACGAGGAGGTCGATCCCGGCCAGGCGGCCGTCGGCGCCCGCCAGGTCGACCGACGCGAGCCCGGCCAGGGCGGCGCCTCCGTCGGGGAGCGGGTTTCCGGCGTCGTCGAGGAATCGGACGCCCAGCGCCCGGGCCATCCCCGTTCCACCGTCGTTGGTGGCGCTGCCGCCGATGCCGATGACGATGCGCCGGTACCCTGCGTCCATCGCCGCGAGCAGGAGTTCGCCGGTTCCGAAGGTGGAGGTGATGCCGGGGTCGCGCCGCCCGTGGGGGACGAGGGTGAGCCCCGAGGCGGCCGCCATCTCGAGGATCGCGGTGCGCCCGTCGCCGAGGACGCCCCAGCGCGCGTCCACCGGCTCCCCGAGCGGACCGCGGACGGTCCGGGTCTCGAAGTGGCCGCCGGTGGCCATCACCATGGCCTCGACCGTGCCCTCGCCGCCGTCGGCGATGGGGATCTTCTCCACCAGCGAGCCGGGCCATGCCGAGAGGACGCCCCGCTCCATGGCGGAGGCCGCCTGCACGGCGGAGAGGCTCCCCTTGAACGAGTCGGGAGCCACGAGGACGCGGCGCGCGTCGCCGGTCATGCGGGGCGGGTGGGGTTGCCGAGCCGGACGAGCTGCTTGCCCTGGTTCTTCCCCGCGAAGACCCGCAGCAGGGCTTCGGGCGCGTTCGTGAGGCCGTCGACCAGGTCGACCCGGTCCTTGAGCCGTCCCTCGCGGAGCCAGCCGGCGAGCGCCGTCACCGCCTCGCCCGACCGGGACAGGTAGTCGAGGACGATGAACCCCTCCATGCGCCCGCGCTTCACCACCAGCGCGAGGTAATTGGACGGGCCGGGGGAGGGGCGGGCGTCGTTGTAATGGGCGATTCCTCCGCAGAGCACGATGCGGCCGCGCAGGGCGAGCTGGGCGAGGACGGCGTCGAGGATGGGCCCCCCGACGTTGTCGAAGAAGACGTCGATCCCCTTCGGGCAGAGGGCACGCAGCGCCTTGGCCGGGTCCGCGGAGCGGTAGTCGACGGCGCCGTCGAGGCCGAGTTCCCCGGTGAGGTAGGCGCACTTCTCGGGGCCGCCTGCGATGCCGATCACGCGGCACCCGGCAATCCTGGCGATCTGGGCGGCGGCCGATCCGGTCGCGCCCGCGGCGCCGGAGACCACCACCGTCTCCCCGGGCTTCGGTCGCCCCACGTCGAGAAGCCCGAAGTAGGCGGTGATGCCGGTGAGGCCGAGCACGCTCATGGCGGTCTCGATGGGGACGCCGGCCGGGAGCGGAGTGGGCGAGGACGGGGTGCCGGGCCGGGCGATCGCGAATTCCTGCCACCCGAAGAGCCCCTGCACGATCTGTCCGGGCTTGAACGCGGGGTGGCGCGACTCGACCACCTCGCCCACCGCGAACGACCGCATCACCTCGCCGATCTTCACCGCCGGAAGGTAGGTGTCGCCGGCCATCCAGCCGCGCTGGGTGGGGTCGACCGAGAGGAAGAGGTTCCGCACCAGGGCCTCGCCGTCGGCCGGCTCCGGCGCGGAAGATTCGACGTACTGGAAGTCCTGGACGGAGACGAGCCCCTCCGGACGGCGGGCGAGCAACCACTGGTGGTTCATCGGTTGGGTCACGGGAACTCCTCCTCCCGGCAATCCTAGACCGGATGGGGCGGTGGCGCCCGGGACTATGGGCGGGAACCCGGAGGGGGCGGCACCGAGCCGGTGGCGGGCGAGATGCCGATCGGAGAGTTGATCGGGCCCATCACCGGAACCGACGAGGCGGCATCCATCGTCGTCCCCGGGCGGTTCAGGCAGGAGAGGGGATCGGAATCGAGGCCGAGGCAGACGGCGCCGGGCGAGTCGCAGAAACCCGTGTTCGGGTTGCAGACCGTGCCGCCCACGCACTGGGCGTAACAGCCGCCGGCGCTGCGCTGGGCCACCGAGGCGGTGGCGGCGAGGGCGGCGTTGATGCCGGCGGCCGGAAGCGTGTAGGGGGCCGACGACTTGCAGGCGGGGAGGAGGAGGGCGGCCAGGAGTGCCGTCACCAGGGAGTGGAAGATGCTGTCGGCGGTGAGGAGGCGCCGGTCGAAGTCGTCGTGGACGAGGGGGATTCCCAGCGCGATCCCGAGCGATGCGAACAGGACGGACGGCAGGTTGGAGCCTTCACGGATCGAGGTTCGAGGCATGGTGGATCTCCCTGCCGGAAACGGTAGCAAGGCCAGCGCCGGAAGGCCAATCCGCGCCCGGGTCAGCGCGCCAGCCGCCCTGCGACCGCCGCGACCACCTTCGCCTCGTCCGGCCAGTCCCCGGTGTCGAGCTTGGAATGGATCACCTCCCCGTCGAGGGTGACCTCGAAGGACCCTCGCCTCCCGCCCTTCAGGTGGACCTTCACCTTTCCGGGAACCTTCTCCTCGATGGCTTGCCCGAGACCTCGGGCCCTGGGGAGATACCCTCAGGCGGTGCAGTACTCGATCGTGAGCATGGGGAGACAATAAGGGCTCTCGTCCGGCTGGCCAACCGATCGGACGGCGACTGCCAGGTCCGACCGACGGTGACCGCCCCCGGAGCGTACGAGATCCGGACGGTCGATGCTCCCGTTGGACATCTCGTGGGAGGCGAGTACTTATTTGCCCCCGGAGGACACGAGATGACCGCAACGACGAAGTGGGCCACGCGAGCCGCCCGCGGGCCGCTCCTGGCGATGGCCGCCGCCCTGGTGCTCGTGGCGGCTCCGGCCTCCGCCGAGGCGCCGTCCCGCCCCCTCCAGCCCGCCGACCGGTCGAGTCCCCGGGCCACCCTGAAGCGGTTCCTCGAGGCCGGGGACGCGGTCATGCGGTACACGGCCGACGTCTACGTCCACGACCAGACCCGGGCAGGCTTCGATCACCTCCTGGCACTCGGCGACGACGCCGTCCGGTGCCTCGATCTCCAGCAGATCGCTCCTGCCGCCCGGAGGAAGATGGGGCGTTCGGCGGCCATCGCGCTCTTCTCGGCGCTCACCCGGATCGCGCTCCCGCCGCTCGAGGACGTGCCCGACGCCCAGCAGATGGCGGCCGGCAAGGACGCCGCCGCCCGGCGCTGGACCATCCCGGACACCGAGATCACCCTGATCCGCGTCGACAGCGGGCCGGAGGCCGGCGACTTCCTCTTCAGCCCGGACACCGTCGCCCGCGCCGAGGAGTTCGCGCAGCGCACGCACGCGCTCCCGGTGAAACGCCCGGTCCCGACCCGGTGGCTGGGGGCGATGCTCGCCGAGGGCGGGGGATGGTGGATCCCGTACGCCTGGATCCACGCGCAGCCGGCCTGGCTGCGCGCCACGATCGGCGGGCAGGTCGTCTGGAAGTGGCTCGCCCTGGCCGTCCTGGGGGCCGCCTACGCGGTCATCCTCGCGTTCGCGTTCCGCCGGTCCGGGAGCCCGGAGGGGCAGTCCCCGCTCGCCCGGGCGCTGCGAAGGCTCGTGTTCCCGGTCACGGTGGTCGTCGTGACGCCGGCCTTCGTGTGGCTGACGCTGGTGCAGGTGAACGTGGTCAGCCATCTCGCCGTGGCCATCGAGATCGCGGCCACCGCGGTGGGGTTCATGGGCGCGGCGGGCGCGTCGGCTCGGCTGGCGCCGGTCGTGGCCGAGGCGCTCGTGGCCTCCCCCCGCATCGCCGCGGAGAGCGTGGACGCCCATCTCATCCGTCTCACCTCGCGGGTCCTGGGGTTCGCCGGCGCGCTCGTGCTGCTGTCGATCGGCGCCGACCGGCTCGGGATCCCGGTCTACGGGATCGTCGCGGGGGTCAGCGTCGGCGGTCTGGCGGTCGCACTGGCCACCCAGCCCACGCTCGAGAACCTCATCGCAGGACTGAACCTCTTCGCCGACAAGCCGATCCGGGTGGGGGACCGGTGCAAGGTCGGCGATGCGAACGGGACCGTCCTCGCCATCGGCATCCGGTCGACGCGCATCCGGAACGCGGATCGCACGGTGACCACGGTCCCCAACAGCTCGCTCGCGAAGATGTCGATCGTGAACCTTTCGGCGCGCGACCGGATGCCGTTCAAGACGACCGTCGGAATTTCCCGCGAGTCGACCCAGGAGCAGGTGCGGGCCGTCCTCGCCGGGCTCCAGGCGCTGCTCGACTCCCATCCGAAGCTCGACGCGGGGGAGGCGCGGGCCCGGCTCGCGGCGCTCGGCGCGAACTCCCTCGACATCGAGATCTCGGCCGACGTGATGACCACGAGCTCCGCCGAGTTCCAGGCGGTCCGGGAGGAGCTGCTTCTCGGGGTCCTGGCGGTCGTCGAGCGGTGCGGGACGAGCACCTCGACAGGATGAGCGGCGGGCGAGCCTCGTTGCGGAGACCCTCGCCGGGACGGGTCTACGGTTGGTGAATGACCGATTTCCGGACGGTCGAGCCCCGCACCTGTACGACTTCCGTACGCTTTCGCGTCACCGCCGGTCGCACGCGTTCCTACATACCCAAGTGCCCACCGAACGGCCCTGGACGGCGGAGGAGGGGTGAATAGTCTCCAGGCATGCGAACGAAGACCTTCATCCGTCCGATGCTCCTCTCCCTCGCGGCCGTCGCGTTCTCGGCGTGCAACGGTTCGTCCGCGCCGCCCGCGCCTCCGGCGCCGGTGGTCGTGGACGGGCCGCTCGACTACGTGGCCATCGCCCGTCGCCTCGCCGAGCCGGTAGGGCCCCCCCGGGGGTCCCAGGCAACGAGCCGCAGCCTCGCGACGGGCAGCAGGAGCACAGCCGGGTCGGGGGCGGTGTCCGGCGACATCGCGGCCACGGCGGGCGTCCTCGCCGTCTTCTGTCCCGAGGCGGCCCCGGTCCTCGGTCCCATCTCGGTCATCTCCCAGTGGGTGAACGGAAACCAGGTGGCCGCGCAGATCAGCACCATCAACACGCAGCTCGCCTACCAGCAGCAGGAGATCACGACGCTCCAGCAGGACGTCGCCACGGGCAACCAGATGTACCTGAACCTGGTGGCGCTGACCTCGCAGGAGGGTGCCTGCGGCGCTCTTCAGAACTGGGTGAAGCTGCAGCAGCAGATCTACACACCCACGCTCGTGCTGCCGAGCAGCACCGGATGCGGCGGGACCTTCTCCAACGCCTCCTCGACCTCGAGCCTCGGCTACACCTTCTTCTACGAGTCGATCGGGGTCGGCCCGGCGACGTCCACCCCCTCGACCGTCTCCCTCGGCCAGAACGCCGCGTCGAGCTCGGGCCAGATGCCCATCCTGGCTGCGCTGGTCTCGTCCAGCGCTCTCGGCAGCGCGGGTATCACGGCCGCGGCCGCGAACCTCTCGATGTCCGAGGCGTCGTCGTACAGCCCGACCTCGGGACTCTCCACCAACCTGGCCGATCAGATCTCGAATGCCCGGGGCGGGATCAAGTCGCTGGTGACGAAGGCCACCTCCACCTTCCCCGGGACGACCACCTCGGCGAACACCACCGCGGCGCTGCTCATCGGCGCCTACCAGAACTTCCTCGCGACCGCGCTGCCCGTGCAGGGCACGGCCGGGACCAACCTCGTCACCAGCATCGCCGCCTGGAACGAGCTCGTGATGTCGGTCTACCAGCAGAACCTCATGGCCCTCAACTGGCTGTACGAGGTCGAGGCCATGACCAACTACATGAACTTCTACAACTGGAACCAGTACGTGACGGGGCAGATCTGCGCCATGGCCACCGTTCCCTCCTGGGCGACCTGCCCCACGCCGAACCGCGAGACCGACCTCCAGCAGATCCCGCCCTGGGAGCCGACCTTCCCGGTTTCCTTCAGCGTTGCGAACGCCCTGACCGGCTCCCCGGGACAGATCCCGTTCAGCTCCCTCGGCATGGACTGTCCGGGGGGATTCGCGAGCGGGTCGTGCTCCCGGGCCCTGCCGGCCCCCGGCGCCACCGCCACGAGCAACCCCTTCACCAGCACCCAGCAGTACTTCCTGCAGGCCCAGCAGAACCTGGCGATCCTCTACGCGCAGCGGGTGAACTACCTCTACCAGGGGGTGATGAACTTCATCATCTCCGACCCGCTGCTCTCGACCCAGGCGTACACCGCGCCGCCGCCGAGCACGACCATCCCGGGCTCCGCGTCGAACCCCTCGTTCACGATCAACTATCCGGCGCAGGCGACCCTCTACGCGCCCATCCCGGCGGCGAACCTGGGCGCCATCACCGGGGGGACCTACATCGCCTCCAAGGTGGTCCCGGGGTGGAACGTCATCGGCATCGGAACGGAACAGAACCCCCCGGTGCCGGCGACGTCGTCCGCGGGGGTGCTCTACCAGTATCCGGGCGTGAACGACCTGTACTCATGCACCGGGGCATCGGCCCTCACGAGAAACCCGGCCGGCCAGGAGACCCTCACGCTCGCGAACTGTGCGACCCCGTTCCCCTCGACCGGCAGCGGGTATTACGACGGCCTGAACATGCAGGCCTACGCCACGAATGGCTCGGTCGCGGCCGGCGCGGTCCCGACCAACGGCACGGATGGATGGGCCAGCACCGCCGCCGGCACGCTGGACGCCCCATCGATCTTCCTCTGGGAGTGGCTCATCCCGAGCACCTGGGGCGGGACGAATCTGGTGAACAGCAGCATGGCGGGCTCGACGACCCAGCCGTTCGGCTTCGGGTCGTCGTGCAGCAGCAGCAGCGGTGGATGCATGGGCTACTGGGCCAGGATCCAGACCGACAATGCGTACTCCTTCTACGTTGCGCCGGGCTCCCTGGCGACGGACTTCTCGCTCATTGCGTCGAGCAACAGCACGAGCCCGTACTACGGGTACGGCGGAGGAAACTTCTACCAATCCGGCACCGGGTCTTCGTGGCGGTTGAACGACGGGGGGATGTACCAGAGAGGTTCCGAAAGCGACTGGCTCGACCACGTCGCGCTTTTGCAGGTGACGCTTCCGAACGGCTACAACCTGCCCTTCTACGTCGTGACCGTCCAGCTTCCGATGGGCGCGTCGAGCACCCCGGTCTGCACGAGCATGATGAACGCGAACGCATGGCCGCCCGGGCTCTCCAACTGCTGGCAGCAGAACGTCGGCAACGGCGGCATCGGCGTCCAGACGGCGGACGGAAACGTCTACTACGTGAACCTCACGCCCGTTGCTTCCACGAATACCTCCGCCCTGTCCGTGAGCACCTCCCCGGCCTACAGTCCCGCGTACTCCGCTAACGGCATCGCTGCTCCCTCGGGGACCTACACCGAGACTTGCACCAACATCTCCTGGGACGGGTACACGCTCTTCGCGAGTTGCAGGAACGACTCCGGCCAGTACGTCTCCACCTCGATCGTCTACGACCCGTGGGACTTCCTGCCCGACTGCACGTACGGGTCGCTCGTGACCAACTCGAACGGCAACCTGGTCTGCAATTGATCCTTCAGGCCTCGCCCAGCTGGACGACACGGTAGACAAGCCTTGAGGATCCCGCCGCCCGTCGTGGACCTCCCCCGCATCACGCTGGGGGTGCTGGCCATCCTCGCGATGATCGCGATGAGCGCCTGGGTCGTGCGCCCCTTCTTCCTCGCGGTGGTCTGGGCCGGCGCGATCGTCATCGCGACCTGGCCCATCCTCCGCGGCCTCGAGGCGCGCCTCGGCGGGCGCCGCGGGGCCGCGGTCGCGGTGATGATCGTCGCGATGCTGGTCCTGATCGTCGCGCCCGTCTGGCTCGGGGCCGACGCCATCGTCGCCCACGCCGAGCGCACGAAGGAACTCCTGCATTCGGTCACCACCCACGGGCTTCCTCCGCCCCCGTCCTGGCTGGCGCAGGTGCCCGTCGTGGGCGAGCGCCTGTCCGGGCGGTGGCTGGCCTACACCGGGAACCCGGAGGCCGTGGCCGCCCAGATCCACCCCCACGTGAAGCAGGCCGCGGAATGGGTCCTGTCCAGGGTCGGAGGCGTGGGCACCGTGATCGCGCACCTCCTCGTGACCGTCCTCGTCTCGGGCCTCCTCTATTCCTCGGGCGAGAAGGTGGCGCGGGGCATCCTCCGCTTCCTCCGTCGCCTCGCGGGAGAGCGGGGTGAGGCGGCAGGAGTCCTCGCCGCCCAGGCGGTGCGGGCAGTGGCCCTCGGCGTCGTCGTCACGGCGGTCGCGCAGACGGTGCTGTCCGGAGCCGGCCTGCTGCTCGCCGGCGTTCCGCGTGTGGGGCTCCTGTCGGCCGTTGTCTTCGTGCTCTGCATCGCGCAGGTGGGACCTCTCCTCGTGGTCGTTCCGGCGACCCTCTGGCTCTACCTGTCAGGGGCGCCTGTCCGGGGGACGCTTCTCCTCGTCCTCTCTGTGCTGATCCTGGCCATGGACAACGTGCTGCGCCCCTACCTGATCAGGAAGGGGGCGGACCTTCCCCTCGTCCTGATCCTGTCCGGCGTCATCGGCGGCGTGATGACGCTCGGGGTCATCGGACTCTTCGTCGGGCCGGTCCTCCTGGCGGTCACCTGGACGCTGGTCGTGGCGTGGGTCGGGGACATCGACCGTGCCCCGCTGGTTCGAGATTCCACCACGGAAGCGGATGGAGGAACCCCTTGCTGAAAACATACGCCGTCGCCGGGTCCATCTTGGTCGTTGCCCTCCTCGCGCCGGTCGCATGGACCCACGCCCAGGCGCCGATGGCGCCGGCAACTCCCGTGAGTTCCGATCCCTGGCCAAAGACGCTCGACCAGGGAGGGCTGACCTACACCATCTTCCAGCCGCAGCTCGACTCCTGGGACGGCTACGACCTCGAGGCCCACGCCGCCATCTCGGTGCTTCCCGATGGGACGGACACCGCGACGTTCGGCGCGGTGACGCTGAAGGCCGTCACGATCGTGGACCGCACGACCCGGGTCGTCGCCTTCCAGGACATCCAGGTCTCGAACCCGCGCTTCCCGAGCGCGCCCGACAGGGCCGCGGCCTACGGCGCGGCGGTGCAGCAGGCCCTCACGGGAGGCCCGTCCACCATGTCGCTCGACCGGCTCGAGGAGTCGCTCAAGGTGATCGGCGCCCATGAGAAGGCGGCCAAGGTCCCGGTGAGGAACGACCCGCCCGCCTTCGTCTTCAGCCAGGTCCCGACCATCCTCATCCAGGTCGACGGCGACCCCGTGCTGACCGCGGTCCAGGGCACCAAGCTGCAGCGCGTCGTCAACACCCGCGCCCTCGTCGTCCTCGACGCGAAGGGCGTGGCCTACGTCCACGTCTGGGACGGATGGGCGCAGGCGCCGTCCCTCGCCGGGCCGTGGGCGGTCGCGAAGAAGGGGCCCAAGGGCGCCGACGATCTCGCGAAGCAGCTCTCGGCGCAGAAGGTCGTCGACCTCCTCGAGGGCGTTCCCGACGACACGACGAAGAAGATGCCCACGCTGAAGAAGAACCCGCCGGCGCTTCTCCTCGCCACGCGCCCCACCGAGCTCGTGATCTTCCAGGGCGCGCCCGCCTGGATCCCGATCGAGACGACCAACCTGCTCTACGTGGCCAACACCACCGGCAACGTGTTCATCGACACCCTGGACCAGCTCACCTACGTGCTCGCCTCGGGCCGGTGGTTCTCGGCCCCCGGCCTGAGCGGACCGTGGACCTTCGTCCCCGGCAAGTCCCTTCCTCCCGACTTCGCCCTGGTCCCGGACGGCAGCCCCAAGGAGAACATGAAGGCGTCGGTTCCCGGTACCCCCCAGGCGGCGGCGGCGGTGATCGCGGCGAGCCTCCCGCAGCAGGCCACCGTGGACCGCTCCAGGGCATTCTTCGTCCCCACCATCGTCGGCCCGGTCGAGTTGAAGCCCATCCCGGGCACACCGCTCTCGTACGTCTTCAACTCACCCGATCCCATCCTCATGGTGACGCCGACCGAGTGGTACTCGCTCTATCTCGGGATCTGGTTCGTGTCCCGATCGCCGGCCGGACCGTGGCTGACGGCGTCGATGATCCCGGCGGTCATCTACTCCATCCCGCCCAGCTCGCCGCTCTACTGGATCACCTACGCAAAGATCTACGCCGCGACCCCGACCACGGTGGTCGTGGGCTACACGCCCGGCTACCTGGGCGCGGTCATCACACCGGACGGAGTGGTCGTCTACGGCACGGGCTACGTCTACCCGGCCTACGTCGGCGCGTACGTCTGGTACCCGCCGCCGGCGACCTACGGCTACGGCGTGGCCATGGCCTGGACCCCGGCGACCGGCTGGGCCATGGGATTCGGCTTCGGCATGGCCGTCGGCATGGCCATGTGGGGCCCGGCGCCCTGCTACGGGGCGGCCTGGGGCTGGCACGGCGGCGCGGCGTGGGGAGGGCCCGGCGGCTGGGCCGCCACCTCGGGCAACGTCTACCACCAGTGGGGAAGCACCGGCGCCGTGACGCGGACATCGGGCGGCTTCAACGCCTCGACCGGCAACGCCTGGTCCAGCCAGACGGCCCATTCCTACAACTCCACCACCGGCCGCATGAGCGCCGGGCAGACCGGCAGCGTCCAGAACGTCTACACGGGGAACTACGCCCACGGCGCCTCGGGCACGACCTACAACCCGAGCACCGGCGTCAAGGCGTCGGGCGGGACCGCCACCGTGGGCAATGCCGCCACGGGCAAGTCGGAGACGGTGAGCGCCGGCAAGGTCACGGGGCCGGACGGCCAGTCCACGAGTGCGGTCCACGCGGGGAACGAGACCTACGCCGACCACGACGGGAACGTCTCCCGATACAACTCCCAGACCGGAACCTTCCAGCAGCACGATTCGGGCGGGGGCTGGAGCGACACGACCCCCGACAAGAGCCAGGCACTCTCGAACGAGCAGGCCGCCCGCACGGCTGGTGATCAGCGCTCCGCCGGGGCCAGTTCGTCCCGAGATTCCTCCGGCAGCGGAGCGGACCGCGGTGGCGGTGGCGGTGGATGGGACCGGGGCGGCGGGCGCGGCGGGAGTCGCGGAGGAGGCGGCCGCCGCTGATTTCTGCTGCGAGAAAGCGAAACCCTTGGAACCCAACCCTCGTCCGGAGGACGAATGATGAAGAGACTATTGCTGACCGCTGCACTCGCTGGAATCCTCGTTGCCGGTCCCGCCCTCGCCCAGGAGGCGACGGCTACGGCCGCCACGCCGCCCCCGGCGCCGGTTCAGACGGATAAGTTCGGCCGCGAACTGGGAGGGCACCTCTTCATGCCTTCCCACGTCATCGACGACCCGTTCTCGTACACCGCCTTCGGGATGTTCTTCGGCCTCGGGTCGGGGAACGCGCTCGGGCCGGAGCTTCAGCTCTCCCCGCCCGCCGTCATCGGAGAGAAGTGGTACGGCTACACCGGCCTGGGGCTCGGCATGATCCTGAACGTGCGGATCCTCGAGTACCTGTCGGCGCGGGCCGTCCTGAACACCAGCGCCTACCTGGGCACCGGCAGCGGTGCGGCGCTCACCGTCGGGACCTCCGCCCGGATCACCGGTTCGGTGGGCGTGAAGGGCAGCCTCCCGGTGGGGGACAACTTCAGATTTGCGGCGACCATCGACGCGAGCTACGGTCCGGTCTACTCCCTCCTCCTCGCGCAGGGACTCGTGGACGCCCTGAACACCTGCCGGGCCGATCCGACCCAGTGCTCGGCCGACCTCGGCGGAGCGCTCCAGATGACCGACACCGTGACCTGGGTGGGCGGTCTGGTCGGCTCCTGGGCGCCCACCCGGTACCTGGGGTTCACGGCGAACTTCCAGTTCATCGCGCCGACGAAGACCGGCAGCGCATCCGGATCCCAGAACGGGGTGACCATCGCCGGCGTGGGCGAGTTCGACGCACGGCCGCTCCTCTCCTGGCTGCCGGTGGGCGTGAACCTGGCGTACCAGCTCACCACTCCCGTGGGCGGGAGCGGGGTGGCGACGGCACAGGAAGCCGGGTTCGGGTTCTACTACACCGGGCGAAAGGACCTCGCGCTCGGCCTCGAGCTGGACTGGAAGTGGAGCACGCTCGAGTCCCAGCAGGTGTCCAAGGCCACGCTCGCCTGGATCAACTTCCGGTACTACTGGAACTAGGGACGGCCGGATGCCCGTGATCGAGGAGGACATGCTGGAACCCCTGGTCCGCCGGTTCATCGCCCACGTCCGGCTCACCCCGCCGGAGCGAGGGGAGGTCTTCCGCATCGCCAGGGCCTTCTCTTGCAGGGATGCTGCCTCCGCCGCCGGCGTGTCGGCGGAGACGATCCGGGCCCGGCGGAAGCGGCTCTACCAGAAGCTGGACGTCGAGGGCTCCTCCGAACTGGGCGCCCAGCTCCTCGCTCTCTCCCTCGAGGTGCTCGCCGGGCGCAGGAGCCTCGAGGTTCCACGGCCCCCCGTCGCCCTCGAGGTACCGCCCGGGATCATCGTCGCGTAGGGGAGTATCCTCGAAGCCCAGGCGATACACTCTAGGGAAGCCATGCCGACCCGTACCCAGATCCTCGTCGTGGAGGACGGCGCCTCCATGCGGGGCGCCCTCGAGCGTGCCCTCACGTCCGCCGGACACGCGGTGACCGGTGTGGCGTCGGCGGAGGAGGCGCTCTCGGCGCTCGAGTCGATGGCGCCGGATGCGGTCGTGCTCGACCTCGGACTTCCCGGACTCTCCGGGCGCGAGCTCCTCGGCGCGTTGCGGAGGACGCTCCCTCACGCACCCGTCGTGGTCCTGACCGCCGAGCGCGACGCCGAGGTGGCCGTCGAGTGCCTCCAGGCGGGTGCCTACGACTACCTCGTGAAGCCGTCCGAGGATCTGCGACTCGTGACGACCATCGCCCGGGGCCTTTCGTGCCACGCGATGGCCCGGGAGGTAGCGAAGCTGGAGCGGGCCGCCGGAGGGGACCTTCCCCCCGGCCTCCTCGGGGCCTCGCCCGCGTTCCTGGCCATGCTCTCCGCCATCGACGTGGCGGCGACGGGTGACCGTTCCGTTCTCCTCACGGGGGAGCCGGGCAGCGAGTTCGGCGCGGTGGCGCGGGCGCTTCACGCGGGCAGCCACCGGGCCGCCGGTCCATTCGTCCCGGTTCCCTGCAGCGCCGGCGAGGCAGCCATGTTCCTTTTCGGCGACGGGACAGGGGGCGGAGCCCTCGCCAGCGCGGTCGGTGGAACGGTCCACCTCGAGGAGGTATCGAGCCTCGACGCAGCGAACCAGGAGCGGCTCGAGGCGGCCATGGCGCAGGCCGTCGCGGCCAGGACCAGCACGTCGCGGGGGCTGGACTTCCGGGTCGTCGCGAGCACCAGCCAGGACCTTTCCGCCCGGGTGAGGGAGGGGACGTTCCGCTCGGGGCTCTACCTCCGGCTCGCGACTGCCGAGGTCTCCGTCCCGCCGCTCCGGCAGCGGGAGGACGACGTGCTCATCCTGGCGCGGCACGACGTGGCGGCGCGGGCGCCCGCCCAGGGCAGGCCCGGGATCGAGAGGATGGCCCAGGAGGCGCTCCGGGCCCACGGATGGCCAGGGAACCGGGAGGAGCTTCGCCGGACCATGGCCGACGCCCTCGAGCGCGCGGGCAGCGGGCCCGTCCAGGCGGTTCACCTGGCCCTTCCCGCTCCCCGGGGCGGGGTCGGCGCCGAGGCCGCGGCGGAGGGCTCCCGAAGCCTCGCCGAGGTGGAGCGCCAGGCGGTGCTCGCGGCCCTCGACCGGGCGGGAGGAAACCGGGCTGCCGCCGCCCGGTACCTGGGCATCAGCCGCTCCACCCTCTACGCGAAGCTCCGGGACTACGCCGGAGCGTGACGGTCCAGGCCGTCGAGTCGGCGAACTTCGCCGGAGCCCACCTCGCCGATCCGGTGATGGAGGAGGCCTACCGGCGCGACAGCCGGCCTGCCGAGAACCGGGTCGCGCGGATCGGGCTCTCGATCGGCGCGGCCAACGCCCTTTTCCTCGCGGGAACGGACTTCGATGTCGCCGGGTCGAGGGGAATGCTCTTCCGGCTCCTCGCCTTCCGGCTGGGATTCGTGCTCTTCACGGTGGCCATGCTCGTGGTGGCGGCCCGGGCGCGGACGACCCGCGGACGGGACCGGGCCCTCGTCCTGGCCGGCATCGCCATGGTCGTCGTGGACTGGGCCATCGTCTCCTCCCGTCCCCCCGACGGATACCTCTTCCTGCCGCTCGACGCCGTCATGGTCTTCGCCATCTGGACCGTGCTCTCCGTCCCCTTCCGCTGGCAAGCCCTGGTGGCCGGGCTCGTCAGCGTCAACACGGCATTCCTCCTCGCCCGCTACCGGAATCCGCTTCCGGTCGCCGGCTACCTCAGCATCGTGTCGGCGGTCGTCGTGGCCCAGCTCGTGGGCGCGGTGACCTCCTGGCACCTCCACAGGACCCGCCGAAAGTCCTGGTGGAGATCCCGGGAGGTGGAGGCGGCGAGCCGGGCCAAGTCGATCTTCATGGCGGGCGTGTCCCACGAGATCCTCTCGCCGCTCGCCGGGATCGTGGCCGCGGCACGCGAGCTTCGCCGGACGACGCCCGAGGGGCGGGACGGGGCGACCCTGGCCGCGATCCAGACGGAAGGGTCCGCGTTGCACGCACTGCTCACCGACGTGATGGCCCTCGCCCGAGCCGAGGTCGTCGTCCCGGACGTTCGCGGGGGACCGGTCGTGCTCCGCGAGCTGCTCGAGGATCTCCGCGCGCGGTTCCTCGCGACCGCGGCGGCGAAGGGGCTGGCGCTCCGGATCGAGGTCGCCCCGTCGGTACCGGCGGCGGTCGTGGGCGACGGCGTGCGCCTCCAGCAGGTCCTCTCGAACCTGGTGAGCAACGCCGTGCGGTGCACGACGAGCGGGG
Source organism: uncultured Anaeromyxobacter sp. (assembly GCA_903904005.1). Classification (GTDB taxonomy): domain Bacteria; phylum Myxococcota; class Myxococcia; order Myxococcales; family Anaeromyxobacteraceae; genus CAIOAK01. The sequence continues at coordinate 8,461 of CAIVAR010000159.1, read as the reverse complement.
AGGTCAGCGTGACCTGTGTCCCCGTGTCCGGGGTGGACGGAGAGCCCGCCCTCCTGTTCACGGTTCGTGACACGGGTCCCGGGATTCCCTTCGACGACCTCCCCCTCCTCTTCGAGCCGTTCCGGCAGGGGAGGGCCCCGGTGGGGAGGGCAGGGATCGGGCTCGCGCTGGCGAAGCAGTTCGCCGAGCGGATGGGCGGCCGGATCGAGGTGAAGAGCGACCTGGGCAGGGGAAGCACCTTCCGGCTCACGCTCCCCCTGGTGGAGGCGGAGTCGAAGGCGGAGGCCACGCCGGCGGCGCCGCTGCGGGGCCGGGACAGTGCCCTCGTCGCCGAGGCGCAGGCGCTCGCGGAGGCGCCCAGCGCCGCCCGCGCCCGCGATCTGGCCGGGCGGGCCGCCCGGATGGCGACCGACGTCGGCGACCGGGAACTGGCACGCTGGGCGGAGGAGGTCGTGGCCCGGGCCGGGGCGCTCGACGCCGACGGGCTGGCCCGGACGCTGCGGCGGCTGCAACCCGTGCAATAGCCCCATAAACGCAGGCTGGGGCCCATGATTCACTGACAGTGACTTCACCCGTCAACGGGGGGGCTACTGTGCCGTATACGTGCCATTGGGAGGTGAACTCGGGACCCAAGAGGGGCCAAGCGGCACCCTTTCGGGTACCACCCGGCCTAGCTAACCCCTTGAAAGGTGGAGCCGACACCCAGAATTGAACTGGGGACCTACTGATTACGAATCAGTTGCTCTACCAGCTGAGCTATGTCGGCGAAGCCCGGGAAACGCGGGGTTTTTAGCACCGCTATCCGGCCCCCGCAAGCACCGAGGGCGCTAGAACGACTCCCCGAGCGTCACGTAGACCTGGGTCCCACGGTACGGGTCCGGGGCGCCGGAGGGAGCGAGCAGCCGGCCGAGCCCCTGGCCGATGCCGAACCGCAGCAGGACGGGCAGATAGAAGCCCAGGACGATTTCCACGTCCACCTCGGCGCCGGTCCCGAACCGGATGCGCTCCGACCAGGGAACCCCCTCGATCGGCACCCACGCGTTCCCGGCGTCGAGGAAGAGGGCGCCGGAGATCCGGCGAAGGAAGAAGGGCCAGGTGGAGTAGCCCCACTGCGGCGCGAGGATGGGGAAGCGGAGCTCGAAGGTCCCCGACAGGAGGTGGCTCCCCTGGAAGATGCCGGACGGGTATCCCCGCAGCTGGTTCGGCTGTGAGCCCACGGTGGCGAATCCGAGCGCGGAGAGCAGGAGGTTCGCCACGTCCGGTGACGGGATCCCACCGAGCGAGAACGGGTACTGCCCGCCGAAGGTCCCGTCGGAGATGCCGGCCGCGAGGTGGAGCGCGAGGACCCATTGCCGGGTGCCAGGCACGCGAAGGTAACCGTTCCACTCCGCCTCTCCCCAGGCGTAGTCGTAGTCGCTGCCGAGCGCGCGGTTCGTGACCCCGCCTGCGAGCGACGCCTGGAAGCCGGAGATGCGGGAGATGCTGTTCACGTACCGCCGGGTGTCGTCGTAGGCGAGGCTGCCGCCGACCATGCTGCGGAAGCCGTCCCGGAGCGGAAGCGGGCCGGGGGGAGGGGAGAGCGTGCGGTAGAAGGTCCCGCTCCAGCCCAGGGAGACCGAAAGGTGGTGGTAGAGTTCGCGGATCGGAACGAGCACCGAGGCGCGCAGCGGCGTCCAGACCTCCTCGCGGACGTTGGTGAGTTCGGGCGCCCAGCCGATCGAGCGGGAGGAACCGAGGACGAGCGGCGTTCGCAGCCACTGCCCGACGTAGGCGACGTCGTACACCGGCGTCGACGTGCCGAAGCTCCAGCGCAGGTCGGCCGCCCAGGAGTGGAGCCCGACCACGTCGGAGGCGGAGGAGAGCAGACCCAGCGTGAATCCACCCGCGCCCTGCCCGAAGACCGGGAGCCAGTATCGAGGGAGGAGCATGGGAAGTGGATCGTACGGAACGGCCGGGTAGCCCGGGTCGCGGTCGTAGGCGATCCCTCCCGGCCGAGGGGCGGCCGCCTGCGCCTCGGGGAGTGGGGCGGGGGAAAGATCGAGCCGGGCCAGGTCGTACCCGGCCCGCGAGTAGGAGACGTAGGCCACCTGCCTGCCGTCGGGCGAGACGGCCGGCTGCATCGCCCCCATCTCGGTGTTCGTCACCCGGCGGACCTCGCCGGGGATGATGGTCACGGGCGGGGCCGCCGGGCTCGGCGCCACGGGAGCGGCGACGGCGATCTCGCGGCGCACCGGGGGGACGAGCGAGAGGAGCGTGTCCGGCGTGGGCGGGAGGAGGGGTGCCTTCTGCACCTCGGCCAGGTCCCGCCAGCCGCCAGGGCCGGGCGCGAAGAGGTAGAGGTCGTAGACGCCGGTACGGTCGGACGAGAAGAGGAGCCGCCCGTCGGGGAGCCATTCCGGGCTCGTGTCGAGGGCGTCGTCGTTCGTCACCCGCACGACCCGGCCGTCCTCCCACACCGCGATGTCGCGCCGTGCGCCCTGCTGGAGCTCGAAGGCGATGCGAAGCCCGTCGGGCGAGATCCGGGGGAGGTAGAGCTGCGCCCCGGGCTCGTGGAAGAGCACCTCGGTCGTCCCCGTCGCGAGCCAGAGCCGCTTCAGCGCCATCTCCCCGGGGGCCACCCGGGCCACGTAGGCGACGAAGGCGCCGCCGGGGAGGACGTCGGGATCGGTGGCCCGTTCCCCGGTGGTGATGCGGGTCCGGTTGCCGGTGGCGAGGTCGACCCGCCACAGGTCGCTCCAGAGCCAGTAGTACCGGTAGTAATCCTCGACCGCGACGATGGCCTCGACGGGCGAGAGGAGGGCGAAGGTCCCGTTGGCCGGGATCTCGGCGGCGAGCCCCAGGTCCAATCCCTGCGGCGTGGCGCGCCGGATCCCCTGGGGTCCGTCGAGCCCCCGGTCGTACCAGGCGATGAAGGTCCCGTCCGGCGACCAGCGCGGGTGCAGGACACGCGCCCCCCGGCGGGTGACCCACTCCGGCGCCGTCACCGGGGCGCGCCGGATCTCGGCGAGCTGCGCCTCGTACCGCTCGCGCAACGCCTTGCCGAAGGAGTCCCAGAGCGCGGGGAAGGCCTCCCCACCGAGCGTTTCCTCGGCCACCACCCCGATGGCGAAGGGCCACACGTAGCGCCCTTGCTCGGCCAGGAAGACCCGGAGGCCGGCCTCGCCAGAACGCTCCTGGAGGAACGAGAGGAACCGGCCGCCGAGGAGGTACCACATGTTCCCGAGTGGCCAGTCGAGCGGCTGGTTCGAGACCTCGGGGAGCGAGAAGAGACCTCCCTCCATCACCATGGCGCGCGCGTACATGTCGAAGAGCGCGCTCGCGTTGCGCCCGTGCCCCGGGCCGGACTCGTGAAGGACCGCCATGCCCTCGGTGAGCCAGGGCGGGACCATGGCATTCGGGAGGAGCACCTTCCCAAGGATGGCGTCGAGGAAGGCGGGGACCCCGCCCCGGACGTTCATCTGGATGACGTGGACGTACTCGTGGGCGACCAGGGAGAGGAGCCAGTCGGCGTGGTCGTTCAGCTCGGACAGGGAGTCCGGCGGGGTCGCCACCAGGTGGATGGCGTCGTAGGGGAAGACGGTGGCCAGACCGTTGGCCTCGTCGGTGTGGTCGGCGAGGACCACCTCGGCCTTCCCAGGCGGGAGCGCGGGGAAGGAGGGGGCGAGGAGCTCCCTGGCCCGCTCGAGGGCGCCGGCGGTCCTCTGGGCGAGCGCCTCCTCCCCCTCGTAGTGGTGGACGCGGAAATGTGGCGTTTCCAGCGTCCGCCAGCGAAGCGACGGATCGTACTGGGCCACCGCCAGCGCGGGGGTGATCGAGAGGAGGAGGGCGAGGAGTCTCAAGGTCCGGGTCGACGCGGGATCGGGGCGCTGCCGATGCTAGACGAGTCGATTAGACTGCGCCAAGGACCATGGCACACGATCACGACCAGCCGCACGACCACGGGCACGTCCACGCCGAGGGAGCCCACGGGGCATCCACGGCGCGGAGCGCCCGGCGGCTCGCCCTCTCGCTCGCCGTGACGGCGGGGATCATGGTGGCCGAAGCGGTGGGCGGCTTCGTCTCCGGCTCGCTGGCCCTCGTCTCCGACGCCGGGCACATGCTCACCGACGTGGCCGCGCTGGGGCTCGCGCTCCTCGCGGTCCGGTTCGCGTCCCGACCCGCAGACGAGAAGCGCACCTTCGGCTTCCGCCGGGCCGAGGTCCTCGCGGCCCAGGCCAACGTCGCGGCCCTGGTCGTGCTCACCGCCTGGATCGTCTGGGAGGCCGTCGAGCGGTTGCGCCACCCGGGCGCCCGCATCGAGCTCGGGGTGATGGCCGGGGTGGCCGTGGTGGGGCTGCTGGCCAACCTGGTCGTCCTCCGCTGGCTCCACGCCGACCACAGCCTGAACGCCCGGTCGGCCTTCCTGCACGTCCTCGGCGACGCCGTCTCCTCGGTGGTGGTGCTCGCCGGCGCCGTCGCCATGTGGTTCGAGCCGGGATGGACCTGGATCGACCCGCTGCTCTCCCTCGCCATCTCCCTGCTCATCCTCTGGGGGGCACTGCGCCTCTCGCTCGAGATCGCCGACATCCTCATGGAGGCGGTGCCGCGCCACCTGGCCATCGACGACGTCTGCGGCGCCATGGGGAGCGTCGCGGGGATTCTCGCCGTCCACGACCTTCACGTATGGACCATCTCGAGCGGCCACCATGCCCTCTCGGCCCATGTCGTGGTGGCGGAGGCCGACCTGGGGCGCAACGACGCCATCCTCGACGACGTGAAGGGACGGCTTCGGGAGCGCTTCGGGATCGACCACACCACCATCCAGATCGAGTCGGCCGGCTACGCCCACCTCTACGACGACGTCCACGTCCACGGCCACGCGCCGGAGGGGCGCTGCGCCCCCCACGCGGCGGGGAGCTGATCGGTGCGGATCGTCGCCGGAACGGCGCGGGGGCGGCGTCTCGCCGCGCCGGAGGGGGAGGAGACGCGCCCCACGAGCGACAAGGTCCGGGCCGCCGTCTTCAACGTGCTCGGCCAGTTTTTCGAGGGCGGGCGGGTCCTCGACCTCTACGCCGGGACCGGGGCCATGGCCCTCGAGGCGCTCTCCCGCGGGTTCGTCGAGGCCACCTGCATCGATTCCTCGCCCGCCGCGGCGGCGGTTATCGTCCGCAACGCGGCCACGTGTGGCTTCGAGGGGCGGGTCACGGTGGTGCGGCGGCGGGTGGCCGACGCGCTCGCCGGCCTCGCCCCCGGTTCTTTCGACCTCGCCTTCGTCGACCCCCCCTACGCCGAGGGGCCGGGGGCGGCCCTGACCGCCCTCGATCGGGTGCTCCGGACGGGGGCGGCGGTCGTGGCCGAGCACGATAGGCGCTCCCCCCCGCCCGACCGGGCCGGCGGACTGGTCCTCGAGGACCGGCGCGCCTACGGCGACACGGGAGTCTCGATCTATCGCAGGGAGTAGGGGATACTCGGCCCGATGCGGCGTCTCGCCATCTATCCCGGCTCCTTCGATCCCCTCACGAACGGTCACCTCTCGCTCATCCAGCGGGGGCTCAAGGTCTTCGACGGCCTGGTGGTGGCGGTGGCCAACAACGCCTCCAAGAAGTCGCTCTTCACGCTCGCCGAGCGCGAGGACTTCATCCGCGCAGCGGTGGGAAACGACCCTCGGGTCGAGGTCGACCACTTCGAGACCCTGCTCGTCGACTACGCCAAGCAGCGGAAGATCCACACCGTCCTGCGCGGCCTCCGGGCCGTGTCCGACTTCGAGTACGAGTTCCAGCTCGCCAACATGAACTCGAAGCTCGACCCCGACTTCGAGTCGGTCTTCGTCATGACGGGGCAGGACTACTTCTACGTGACCGGTAGCCTGGTCCGGGAGGTGGCGAGCTACGGCGGTGACGTCTCCGGCCTCGTGCCGGCCAACGTGGCGGCCGGGCTCCGCAAGAAGTTCCCACCGAAGTAGCCCACCCAACCAAGCCCCGAGTTGGTATCCTCGGGCCCCCCTTCCGCGCTTCCCCATTTCCGTCAGGAGATCCCGAGGATGAGACTTGCCAAGCGGCTCGACGCGGTGAAACCGTCCCCCACGCTCGCCATCACCGCCAAGGCGAAGGAGCTCAAGGCCAAGGGCATCGACGTCGTCGGGTTCGGTGCCGGCGAGCCCGACTTCGACACCCCGAAGGCGATCAAGGCGGCGGCCATCGCCGCCATCGACGCCGGGTTCACCAAGTACACCCCCACGAACGGCATCCCGGAGCTGCGTGAGGCCATCGCCAAGCGCATCGCCCAGGAGCACGGCATCGCCTACAAGGCGACCGAGGTGCTCGTCTCCTGCGGCGGCAAGCACTCGCTCTACAACCTGTTCCAGGCGCTCCTCAACCCCGGCGACGAGGTGGTCATCTTCGCCCCGTACTGGGTGAGCTATGCCGACATGGTGCGGCTCGCCGACGGCGTCCCGGTGATCGTGCAGACCCGGCACGAGGACGGCTTCGAGCCGAGCCCCGACGCCATCAAGGCGGCCTTCGGGCCGAAGACCCGCGCGGTCATCGTGAACAGCCCGTCCAATCCCACCGGGGCCGTATTCGGACGCGCCACCCTGCGCAACATCATCGACCAGGTGAAGGGCACCGACATCCTGATCGTCACCGACGACATCTACGACCGCCTCGTCTACAAGGGGCGCTTCGAGAACGTCCTCACCGTCGACCCGTCGATCCACCCCCAGGTGGCACTCGTGAACGGCGCGTCCAAGACCTACGCCATGACCGGCTGGCGCATCGGCTGGACGGCGGGTCCGCAGGCGCTCATCAGCGCCATGCAGAAGCTCCAGGACAACTCCACGTCCAATCCGGCCTCGATCTCCCAGAAGGCCGCCCTCGGCGCGCTCACCCTGCCGCTCGATGCCGAGATCGAGACGATGCGGAAGACCTTCGACGAGCGGCGCCAGCACATCGTGAAGCGGCTGAACGCCATCCCCGGGGTGACCTGCTTCGACCCGGGTGGGGCGTTCTACGCCTTCCCCTACGTGGGAAGTCTCCTCGGCAAACGGATCCCCGGCCAGACCGAGCCCATCGGGACCGACGAGAAGTTCGTGGCCCACCTGCTCGACCACCACAAGGTGGCGGTCGTCCCGGGCTCCGCCTTCGGCGCCCCCGGGTACCTGCGCCTGTCGTTCGCCATCGGACTCGACCAGATCGACAAGGGTGTCGATCGCCTCGCCGAGATGGTGAAGAGCCTGGAGTAAGAAGAGGTCCGAAGCCAACCGATTCCCGGCCCCTCCGCGCGTACCCGCGGGGGGGCCCTTGTGTTAGGGTCCGCCCGCGATGCCGCCCCGCAAGGACATCAAGAAGATCATGATCGTGGGCTCCGGCCCGATCGTCATCGGCCAGGCCTGCGAGTTCGACTATTCGGGTACGCAGGCGTGCAAGGCGCTGAAGGAGGAGGGGTACGAGGTCGTGCTCCTCAACTCCAATCCGGCGACCGTGATGACCGACCCGGATTTCGCCGACCGGACCTACATCGAGCCCATCACCCCCGAGGTCGCCGAGCAGATCCTGGCCCGGGAGAAGCCCGACGTCCTCCTCCCCACCCTGGGGGGGCAGACCGCCCTCAACCTGGCGGTGGCGCTCGCCAAGAACGGGGCGCTCGCCCGGCACGGCGTGGAGCTCATCGGAGCCTCGCTCGAGGCCATCGAGAAGGCCGAGGATCGGCAGCTCTTCAAGGACGCGATGAACCGGGTCGGGGTCGACATGCCCCGCAGCGGTTACGCCACCAACTTCGAGGAGGCCCGCGCCGTCGCCGAGCAGATCGGCTTCCCGGTCATCATCCGCCCGAGCTTCACGATGGGCGGGGAGGGTGGCGGCGTCGCTTACAACAAGGGGGAGTTCGACGCGCTGGCCCGCCGCGCCATCGACCTCTCGCCCACCCACACCATCCTCGTGGAGGAGTCGATCCTCGGCTGGAAGGAGTACGAGCTCGAGGTGATGCGGGACCGGAACGACAACGTCGTCATCGTCTGCAGCATCGAGAACTTCGACCCGATGGGCGTTCACACCGGAGACTCGATCACGGTGGCCCCGGCCCAGACCCTCTCCGACAAGGAGTACCAGCACCTCCGCGACCTGGCGGTGCGGATCATCCGCGAGATCGGGGTCGACACCGGCGGGTCCAACATCCAGTTCGGCGTGCATCCCGAGACCGGGCGGGTGGTGGTCATCGAGATGAACCCGCGCGTCTCGCGCAGTTCGGCGCTGGCCTCCAAGGCCACCGGCTTCCCCATCGCCAAGATCGCCGCCAAGCTCGCGGTCGGCTACACGCTCGACGAGCTCAAGAACGACATCACCCGGGTGACCCCGGCCTCGTTCGAGCCCACCATCGACTACGTGGTCACCAAGGTTCCGCGCTTCGCCTTCGAGAAGTTCAAGGGGGCCGACGACGTCCTCACCACCCACATGAAGTCGGTGGGCGAGGTGATGGCGATGGGGCG
>CAIVAR010000158.1 GCA_903904005.1 uncultured Anaeromyxobacter sp. | reverse complement strand
CGCGGCCAGGTCGGCGGCGGGCTTCACGGTGAGGCCGAAGGCGCGGGCCACGAGCGCGAGCCCGGCCCGGTTCGGGTTCTGGTCGGCCCGGCGCAGGAAGTCGTCGCTCCAGCCGTCGCCGCGGCCGCCCACGAAGACCTCGGAGAGCTTCAGGCCGTCGCGGGCCACCAGCGCCGCCGCCAGGAGATCCTCGAGGGAGGCGGTGGGCGAGGCCAGCCAGGCGAGCGTGCCCGCCCCGGCGTGGGTGCGCAGCACCTCGGCGGCCTTGGCGACCGCCGCGCCCCTGGTGCTCCGGGCCTTGCCGATCCGGGGCTCGAGCACGCGCCCGTCGTTGAAGGGCTTGTAGGAGAGCCGCCCCTCGTCGCACATCCACTCCTGGTTGACCTGCTCGTTCTCCCGGGGGCGGTAGCGGTAGGTGCCGTCCCGCATGTAGTCGAGGGAGACGTTGCAGCCGCGGGCGCAGCCGGCACAGATGGAGCGGGCGCTGGAGAGGAACCAGACGCGGCCGCGGAAGCGGAAGTCGGTGGAGGTGAGCGCGCCCACCGGGCACAGGTCGACCACGTTGCCCGAGTAGCGGTCGTCGAGCGGCTGCCCGGGCACGGTGGCGATGACCGAGTGGCTGCCGCGGGCGTCCACGCCGAGCTGCGGGTTCTTGCGGACCTCGCGCATGAAGCGGACGCAGCGGGTGCAGAGGATGCAGCGCTCCTGGTCGAGCACCACCAGCTTGCCGAGCGAGACCCGCTTGCCGAGCTTCACCTTGGGCACGTCGAGCCGCGACGCGGTGGTGTCGTACTGCATGTAGTAGTCCTGCAGCTTGCACTCGCCGGACTGGTCGCAGATGGGGCAGTCGACCGGGTGGTTCAACAGCAGGAACTCGAGCGTGGCGCGCTGCTGGTCTTTCACCTTCGGTGAATCGGTCTTGACGGCGACGCCCTCGGCGGCGGTCATCTGGCAGGCCGGCATGAGCTTGCCGCCCGGCGCGTTCGACATCTCGACCAGGCACATGCGGCAGTTGGCGGCGATGGAGAGCCGCTTGTGCCAGCAGTAGTAGGGGATCGACACGCCCACCGAGGCGGCCGCCTCGATGATGCTCGTGCCGGGCTTCACCACCGCCTCCCGCCCGTCGACGGTGAAGGTCACCATGCCCGGGTTCTTGGGCGGCGGCGGCCCCGGGGGGGGCGCCGGCTTGGGGGGCGCAGCAGCGGCGGCGGGCTTGTTCTCTTCGGCCATCTCGGGCTCCGGGATCGCGGGTCGGGCGGGGCGCTACTGCTCGACCTCGCCGCCGATCATGTTGACGGTGTCGAAGGTGGGGATGAGGTCGGCGAGCATGCGCCCTTCCATGATCTGCGGCAGCGCCATGAGCATGTTCCAGCCCGGGGCGCGCACGCCCAGCTTGTAGGGGCGGCCGCCGCCGTCGGAGACGGCGTAGAAGCCCAGTTCCCCGTTGGCGGCCTCGACGCAGGCGTAGGCCTCGCCGGCCGGGACCCGGATCCCCTCCATGATGATCTTGAAGTGGGCCATGGCGCCCTCGATCGAGCCGTAGACCTCCGGCTTGGGGGGCAGGACGAAGCGCGGGTCGTCGGAGGCGATGGCGCCGGGCTGCATCTGCTCGAAGCACTGGCGCACGATGCGGTCCGACTGCTTCATCTCCTCCATGCGCATGAGGTAGCGGTCGAAGTTGTCGCCGTTCGTGCCCACCGGGATGTCGAAATCGAGCCGGTCGTAGATCAGGTACGGAGAGGCCTTGCGCACGTCGTAGGGCTCGCCCGAGGCGCGCAGGCACGGGCCGGTGAAGCCGTAGTCGATGGCGTCGGCGCGGGAGATGACGCCGGTGCCCCGGGTGCGGTCGATGACGATCCGGTTGCGGGTGAGCAGCCGGTCGATCTCGTCCACCATCTCGTTGCTGCGGTCGAGGGTGCGCAGGACCTTGTCGGCCCAGCCCTCGGGGATGTCGCGGGAGACGCCGCCGACCCGCGCGTAGTTGGAGGTGAGGCGCGCGCCGCACAGCTCGGTGAGCCGGTCCCAGATGAGGTCGCGGGCCTCCATGCCGTAGATGAGCACGGTCATGGCGCCGAGCTCGAGCCCCATGGCGGAGACCAGCGTGAGGTGGTCGCACATCCGGTGCAGCTCGGAGGTGATGACCCGCAGGTACTTGGCGCGATCGGGGATGGCGAGGTCGCAGAGCTTCTCCACGGCCATCGCGTACCCGACGTTGTTCATGATCGACGAGACGTAGTTGAGCCGGTCGGTGTACGGGAAGACCTGGGTCCAGGTGACGTTCTCGCAGGACTTCTCGAAGCCGCGGTGGAGGAAGCCGATGTCCAGCTTCATCCCGTGGATGGTCTCGCCGTCGAGCTCGACCACCGCGCGCACCGTGCCGTGCATGGCGGGGTGGCTGGGGCCCAGGTTGACGAGCATCCGCTTCGACGGGAAGGGCGCGTCGAGAGGGCTCGCCTCCGGGACGGGGGGCACGACGAGGAGGTTGTCGGTGTCCTTGGCCATGATCGCTCCGTGCTATCCGCCGGTGGGGCCGGGGCCGCGGAAGGGCTCGTCGACGGTGCGCTCGGGCATGAGCGGCTGGCGCCCGCGCAGGGAGTAGTCCTTGCGCAGCGGGTGGCCGACGAACTCCTCGTACATGTAGAGGCGGCGCGGATCGGGGTGCCCCTCGAAGCGGATGCCGTACAGGTCCCAGCAGTACCGCTCGTACCAGTTGGCACCCTTCCAGATGGGGGTGACGCTGGCCACGACGGGATCGCTCTCGGGGACCCCCACCCGCAGCCGGATGCGGTGGTTCTTCTTCGTGGAGTACATCTGGTAGACGAGGTCGAAGCGCGGCTCGGAGCCCATGTAGTCGGCGGCGGTGATGTAGGGCGCCATGTCGAACTGGAGCTCGGGGTCGTCCTTCAGGAAGCGGCAGACCTCGGCGACGGCCTCCTTCTTCACGAGGGCCACGTCGTCCCCGCCCTTGCCGACGTACGTCTGGGTGACGGCGTCGGGGAAACGCTCCTTCAGCTTCTGGAGTGCGGCCTGGGACACGGTCTACCCCTTCGCCGGGAGCGCCGGCGGTTCGTTTCCGATGAGCTGGTGGCGCTGATCCTGGATCTTCTGCTGGAGCATCATGATCCCGTCGAGCACCTGCTCGGGCCTGGGCGGGCAGCCGGGGATGTAGACGTCCACCGGGATGATGCGGTCGATGCCCTGCATGGTGGCGTAGTTGTCGTAGAAGCCGCCCGAGGAGGCGCAGACCCCGAAGGCCACCACCCATTTCGGGTCGGCCATGGAGTCGTAGACCCGCTTGAGGATGGGGGCCTGCTTCACGTTGATGGTGCCCACCACCATGAGCAGGTCGGCCTGGCGCGGGGAGAAGCGGGGCAGCGCGGCGCCGAAGCGGTCGAGGTCGTAGCGGGCCGCGGCCACCGCCATGAACTCCATGCCGCAGCAGGCCGTGACGAACGGGTACTGGAAGAGGCTGTACTTCCGGGCCCATCCGAGCCCCTGCGACACCATCTTGCCGAGGCCGGAGAGCGCATCCTCGCGCCGGGTGGCGATGGCGGGGACGAGGTCGAGATCCGAGGAAGAAGACATGGTCACTCCCGGCTCCAGTCGATGGCGCCCTTCTTCCAGACGTAGACGAGCCCGACGACCAGCGTGGCCCCGAAGACGGCCATGACCACGAAGGACGGCCACCCCAGTTCCCCGAGCGTCACCGCCCAGGGGTACATGAAGACCGCCTCGACGTCGAAGACGACGAAGAGCAGCGCAAGCAGGTAGAACTTCACGTCGAATCGGTCGCGCCCGAGGCCGGACGGGATCGACCCGAACTCGAACGGGCTCGACTTGGCCTCGTTCGGATGACGCGGTCCGAGCAGGTTCGCGAGACCCAGGAGCGTGAGCCCCAGGATCACTGCGAGTACGATCACGACCGCGAGCGGAAAGTAGCTCTGCAGGGCTGGTGTCATGGGCCGACCGGGTGAGGGGTCAAGGTGCTCCTAACTGCCTGTACGCGCATGTTTCGTCAAGCGGAATCACCGCTTCCACGACTGGATTCGACGCTTGACTCCAACGACCGGGACTGTAGACTCCGCGCCCTCTTTGGAGCCCTCCACCTCCTCTGCAGCCGGGGTACTTCCCATGGGCTATCAGTTCGCCGCCGTCCTCGCCTTCGCCGCCGTCGCCGTCCTGCTCCCCCTCGGGTTGCTGGCCGGTTTCAAGGCGATCCGACCGTCCTTCCCATCCGAGGACAAGTCGCTCATCTACGAGTGCGGCGAGAAGCCCATCGGGCGGGCCTGGTTCAACTTCAACCCGCGCTTCTACCTGGTGGCCCTCGTCTTCGTGATCTTCGAGGTCGACCTGGCCCTGACCTTCCCGGTGGCGGTCGTCTACAAGGATTGGGTGGCCTCCGGTCCCCAGTTCGCCTGGGTGGCCTTCGCCGAGCTCTTCCTCTTCATCCTCATCCTCATGGTCGGCCTGGTATGGGTCTGGGCCCACGGCGACCTCGAGTGGGTGAAGAAGCTTGCCGTGGTCGACGAGACCCCCGACGCCGACGACGAGCGCCCCGCCTCCAAGGCCGCCTGATCCCCGGAGAACCGCATGGCAACCCGAGACACCATGGACGCGGAGATGGGCGGCGACGTCGTCTTCGCCCACACCAGCCAGCTCGACAAGATCATCAACCTGGCCCGCGCCAACTCCCTGCACTACCTGCTCTTCGGCCTCGCCTGCTGCGGGATCGAGCTGATGCAGTTCGGCGGGCCGCGCGCCGACGCCGACCGGTTCGGCGCCGTCTTCCGCGCCACCCCGCGCCAGGCCGACTTCATGATCGTGGCCGGGACGCTCACCTACAAGATGGCCGAGCGGCTGAAGCTCCTCTACGACCAGATGGCCGAGCCCAAGTACGTGATCTCCATGGGTTCCTGCGCCAACTGCGGGGGGCTCTTCCAGCTCGCCTACTCGGTCTGCAAGGGGGTCGACAAGGTGGTCCCGGTGGACGTCTACGTCCCGGGCTGCCCGCCCCGCCCCGAGGCCCTCACCGAGGGGCTCTTGCGCCTGCAGGACCTCATCATGCGCGAGCGCTGGAAGGACAAGCGCCGCCCGCCCACGGCCCTTGCCGGCGGTCAGGCCTGAGATTCCGGGGACACGGATGACCACCATCGAGATCCACCAGAAGCTCCAGGAAGCCTTCGGCGACGCGGTAGGCCCGCTCTCCGAGCCCAAGATCGACACCTTCGCCGTGGTGAAGGGCGACCGCATCGTCGAGATCTGCGCCTGGCTGAAGAAGGCGCCCGGCGTCGAGGTCGACTTCCTCCAGGACCTGACCGCGGTCGACTGGCCGAAGCGGAACGTGATCGAGGTCGTCTACCACCTCTTCTCCTTCCCGCACCGGCACGGCATCGTCCTCAAGGTGGAGCTCGACCGGGCGCACCCGGTGATCCACACCGTCGAGGGGGTCTGGAAGGCGGCCAACTGGCTGGAGCGGGAGGTCTACGACCTCTTCGGCGTGACCTTCACCGGTCACCCGGACCTTCGCCGGGTCATGCTGCCCGACGACTGGGTCGGCCACCCGCTCCTGAAGGACTACCAGGAGGCCGGCGGCTTCCACGGCATCCCCAACCTCCGCGAGAACCCCCTCGTCGAGCTGCGCCGCCTCGACCTGGTGAAGATCGCCGCACACCTCAAGGCCAATCCGCCGCCTCCCCCTCCCCCGCCCGCTCCCCCGGCGGCCGCGCCCGCACCGGGGGCGCCCCCGGCGCCCGCGGCACCGCCCGCGGCCCCCAAGGCCTAGAGGACACGCCATGTCCAAGCTCGTCCTGCGCCGCGTCGACCGGAACAACGAGGAGATGCTCATCAACTTCGGGCCGCAGCACCCGTCCACCCACGGCGTGCTCAACTTCCTCGTCGAGACCGACGGGGAGGTGATGCGGAAGGCCATCCCGGACATCGGCTACCTGCACCGGTCGCTCGAGAAGATCGGCGAGATGGTCGGCTACCACGGGTACATGCCCTACACCGACCGCATCGACTACCTCGCCGCCATGTTCGCGAACGAGGGGTACGCCATCGCGGTCGAGAAGCTCCTCAAGATCGTGGTCCCGCCCCGGGCCCAGTACCTGCGCGCCATCTCCGGCGAGCTGAACCGCATCGCCAGCCACCTCGTGTCGGTCGGCACCATGGCCACCGACATCGGCGCGGTCACCCCGCTGGTCTACGCGCTGCGCGAGCGGGAACTCATCAACGACCTGCTCGAGGCCCTCTGCGGCGCGCGGCTCACCTACAACTACCACCGCATCGGCGGGGTGGCCTTCGACATGCCGGCTGGCTGGCAGGAGAAGGTGATCGCCTACCTCGACCGCTTCGACAGCTCGGTCCAGGAGTGGGACCGGCTCATCTCCACCAACGAGATCTACAAGAAGCGGCTGGGCGGCGTGTCCGTGATCTCCCGCGAGCAGGCGGTCGACTACGGCCTCTCGGGTCCCAACCTGCGCGGCAGCGGCGTGGACTGGGACCTCCGTCGCGACGCCCCCTACGGCGCCTACCCCGACTTCAAGTTCGACGTCCCGGTGGGCCGCGGCTGGGCCGGCGTGGTGGGCGACTGCTACGACCGCTACTACGTGCGCGTCCTCGAGATGGCCCAGTCGTCGCGCATCGTCCGGCAGGCGCTCGAGAAGATGCCCGAGGGGGACATCACCGCCAAGGTCTCCCGCAAGCCCAAGCCGGAGGCCGGCGAGGCGCAGTCGCGCGTCGAGTCGGCCCGCGGCGAGATGGCCTACTACGTGGTCTCCGACGGCGGCGAGCGCCCCTACCGGCTCCGCGCCCGCACCGGTTCCTTCATGGCGATGGGCATCATCGAGGACATCTCCCCGGGGCTCATGGTCGCCGACCTCGTCGCCCTCATCGCCTCCCTCGACGTCGTGGCACCCGAGACGGATCGCTAGCCATGTCCCAGTTCTCCTTCGCCTTCCCGAAGCCCGGCACGAAGAAGCTGCTCGTCGGCGCGTCCCTCGCCGCGGTGATCGCCATCCCGGCGCTGCTCTCGAGCCTTCTCGTCTTCGTCGTCCCGATGGTCCAGAAGCCCCTCCTCGACGCCTTCATCCGGGAGAAGCTCGGCCACCAGCCCGCCACCTGGGCCGGCACCCAGTGGACCTACGCGCTGGCCCTGTTCCTGGCCGGCATCGTCATGTTCACCTTCGCGGCCATCGCCGGCGGCATCTTCTCCTGGTACGAGCGGCGCGTCGCCGCCCGCATCCAGAGCCGCATCGGCCCGAACCGCGTGGGCGCCGGCGGCTTCCTGCAGTGGATCGCCGACGCGGTGAAGCTCCTCTTCAAGGAGGACCTCGTCCCGGGCGAGGCCGACGCGCTCCTCTTCCGCGCCGCCCCCTACTTCGTGGGGGCCGGCATGACGCTCGTGCTGGTGGCGCTCCCGGCCGGGCAGGCCATCGTCGTGGCCGACCTCGACGTGGGCATCTTCTACATCCTGGCGGTCACCGCCTTCATCGTGGTGGGGATCATCCTCTCGGGCTGGTCGTCCAACTCGAAGTGGTCCCTCTTCGGCGCCGTCCGCGCCACCGCCCAGATCATCAGCTACGAGATCCCGGCCGGCCTCGCCATCATGGTGCCGGTGCTCATGGCCGGCACGCTCTCCACCCAGGGGCTCATCCAGGCCCAGGGCGG
>CAIVAR010000157.1 GCA_903904005.1 uncultured Anaeromyxobacter sp. | reverse complement strand
GTGCCGATGCCGGCCACGAAGGCGTCGAACTTCCCGCCGGTCTGCTCCCAGATCTCCGGCGCGGTGACCTGGTGGTGGGCCTCGACGTTGTCGGGGTTGTGGTACTGGTTCACGTAGAAGCTGTTGGGCGTCTCGGCGGCGATGCGCTTGGCCACCGAGTAGTAGCTCTCCGGCGAGTCGGCCGGGACGTTCGTCGGGGTGACCACCACGTGGGCGCCGAAGGCCTTCAGCGTGTCCTGCTTCTCCTTCGACATCTTGTCGGGCATGGTGAAGATGCAGCGGTACCCCTTCACGGCCGCCGCGACGGCCAGCCCCACCCCGGTGTTCCCGCTCGTGTTCTCGACGATGGTGCCCCCCTTGCGGAGCAGCCCCGCCTTCTCGGCCTTCTCGATGATGTGGAGCGCCATGCGGTCCTTGATGGACCCGCCCGGGTTCATGAACTCGAGCTTCACGAGCACGGTGGCGGCGCCCGGCGGGACCACCTTCCCGAGCTTCACGAGCGGCGTGCGACCGATGGCGGAGAGGACGTTGGGGTGGAAGGACATGCGGCGCTTATAGGACCCCGATTCGAGGGGTGTCAACGCGCCGCGGCAGGAGCCCCGGCGGGGAGGTGCGGGTGGTGACCGAGAACGCGACGGAGGTGGCGGGGAGGGTCCGCGAGGCCGTCTCGCGGGTGGGCGGGCGGGACGCCTCGGGCTGGCCGGTGAGGCGGCTCGCGGGGCACGCCTCGATGCGCAGTTACTGGCGCGTGGGGGAGCCTCCGGACTCCCGCGTGGTCATGGTCATGCCGGCCGACGCGCGGCCCGAGGAGGCCACGAGCGGCGGCCCCCCGCCCGAGGACCCCTTCGTGAACGTGCAGCGTTACCTGATGGCGACGGGGGTCCGGGTCCCGGCCATCCACGCCTTCCTCGAGCCGGAGCGGCTCATGGTGCTCGAGGACCTGGGCGACGAGATGCTCGAGACCCGGCTGCTCGCCGGTGACGCCCCCGGCCCCCTCTACGAGCGGGCCATCGACCAGCTGGCCCGGCTCCGGGCCCGCGCCGAGCGCAACCCCGACCCGTCCTGCCTCGCCTTCGGCCGAAGCTTCGACCGGGGGCTGTACCGGTGGGAGCTCGACCACTTCCGGGAGTGGCTGCTCGAGGCCTGGAAGGGAGCGGAGCTCTCCCCGGCGGAGCGGCCGGCGGTGGACCGGGCCTTCGACGCGATCGCCGACGCGCTGGCCGCCGAGCCCGGCGGGTTCACTCATCGTGACTACCAGTCGCGGAACCTCATGGTCCTGCCGGGCGGGGAGCAGGCGGTCATCGACTTCCAGGACGCGCTGCTCGCCCCGCGCCAGTACGACCTCGTGGCGCTGCTCCGGGACAGCTACGTGGAGCTGCCGCCGGAGCTCGTCGACCGGATGCTGGCCCGGTATCTGAATGCGTTCGCGGTCGAGGGGGGGCCGCGCCTCGATCCGGTCGCGTTCCGGGCCACCTTCGACCTGCTCACCGTGCAGCGGAAGCTCAAGGACGCCGGGCGGTTCGTCTTCATCGACCGGGTGCGGGGCAATCCGGGGTTCCTGCCGTCCATCCCCGCCTCGCTGCGGTACGTCCGGGAGGCCCTCGGGCGGCGGCCGGAACTCGGCGACCTTCACGAGATCCTCGCAGCGCACGTTCCCGAGCTGGACTGACGCGGGCGGGGCCGCGGGGCCCCGGACGTCGTGCCGGCGGTCCCGGGTGGCCCGCGGCGCTGGGGGGCGCCGGCTGCGTGGAGAGGGTGTTTGCGGCTGAATGGCGCCGCCGGACAGCGAGACCCGGATCACGCGACTGCGGCGCCCACGCAGATGCGCCCCGCGCCGGGGCCACCCGGACCGCCTGGAGGAGTCGGGGGCCGGCGTGCCCCGCGCTCGGTCGTCGTTCGACGGGGGACGTGCCGTGTGGGCTCGTCGCAGTTCGCGGTTCGCCGCCCTGCGATGAAGGAGTCGCCCGCCCGGGTCACCGTCCATGGTGCCGGCGGTCCCGGGTGGCCCGCGTCGCTGGGGGGCGCCGGCTGCGTGGCGAGGGGTCGGCGGGCGACTGGCGCCGAAGGACAGTGCGGTTCGAGTGGGGGCGGTTCGGCGCCCACGCAGATGCGCCCCGCGCCGGGGCCACCCGGACCGCCTGGTGGAGTGGCCGGGTCCGCGACTCGCGGACCACCCCGTGCCGACTGCCTCGAGCCAATCGTGAACGCCCGCATCTCCCCACGAAGAGCGCCGCCCCGCGTCGCCTTCGGCCCGAGCCGTCCCAGCCGGCGAGGGTGCCACTCCGAGCGAAGTCTCCGCAGCGGCCCACTCCACCGCCCAAGCAGCACGGATCCGGCCGGCCGCGAGGACAACGGAGCGGAGGAGGGGCGACCCGGCGCCGGCGGCACCGAGGCCGCCGACCGAAGGCGAGGTCGGACGGCGGCGGCTACTCTGCCCCGACGCCCAGGTAGGTCCGGACCTTCTCGACCTCGAACTTCTCCTGCGCCTCCTTCTCGGGCGTGAGCAGCGACACCACGATGCCCACCGCGAAGGCGAGCGTCATCGAGAAGATGGCCGGGTTCTTCATGGGGAAGATGGCCGCCTTGAACTTGAAGATCCCCACCCAGACCGTGGGCGACAGCACGATCATCGTCACCGAGCTGAGGGCCCCCACCAGGATCGACCAGATGGCCCCCTGGGTGCTGAAGGGCTTCCAGACGATGGACATGAGCAGCGCCGGGAAGTTGGCGCTGGCGGCGATGGCGAAGGCCAGGCCCACCATGAAGGCGACGTTCTGCCCCTTGAAGAGGATGCCGAGCGCGATGGCGAAGACGCCGAAGACGATGGTGGCGATGCGGGCCACCTTGAGCTGGTCCTCCTCGCTGGCCTTGCCGCGCTTGATGACGCTCACGTAGATGTCGTGCGAGAAGGCCGAGGCGCCGGCCAGCGTGAGGCCGGCCACCACCGCGAGGATGGTGGCGAAGGCCACCGCCGAGATGAAGCCCAGGAAGGCCTGACCGCCGAGCAGCTCGCCGAGGAGCGGGGCCGCCATGTTGCCGCCGGGAGCGATCTTGTTCACCAGGTCGCGGCCGACGAGCACCGCCGCGCCGAAGCCCACGATGGGGATGATGACGTAGAAGTAGCCGATGAGGCCGGTGGCGTAGAGCACCGACTTCCGGGCCGCCTTGGCGTCGGGCACCGTGTAGAAGCGCATGAGGATGTGGGGCAGGCCGAGGAG
>CAIVAR010000156.1 GCA_903904005.1 uncultured Anaeromyxobacter sp. | reverse complement strand
CACGGTGAGCTCGTGGCAGGAGGCGCACATCTCGGAGCTCTTCAGGAACTTGTTCTCGAAGGTCGGGTGCTCGACCGAGATCGACTGGGCCTGGTAGTCGTAGACGATGACCGGCGGAACCACGGTGAAGTTCGAATTGACCATGTCGATGGGGGCGCCTACCGGCTGCTCGAACACGGGCGCCAGGCTGCCGTCCACGTTGCGCACGGGCTGGCCGCCCACGTCGATGATGGTTCCGCCCGGGCCGGCCACCTTCCAGCCCTGCGGGTAGACCGCGAAGATCTGCCCCGTGTAGCTCGTCGAGGTGAAGCCGGGGAAGATGGTCGAGAAGAGGTTGAAGAGTCCGGGGTTGTCGCTGAAGGTGGGGCTGACGGATCCCGGGTACGGGCCGCCATAGGTCATCCCGTCGGCGTACTGGAGGGTGGTGTCCCCGTACGGGTCGCCCGGGTTGATGTTCGTGATGGGGAGCCCGTCGTGCGGCCAGCCTTTGTCGTTGGGGTACCCACCGATCCCGGCGAGCATCTTCCAGGCCGGGTCGGAGGTGTTCACGAGCCCAGCGATCGACTGGTGCTTCACGTTGCCCACGGCGCGGTGGCAGCTCTCGCAGGAGATGCCCTCGTCGTCGGTGGAGGCCACGATGCTGTGCATCATGGTCTTGCCCTGGGGGTCGCCACCCAGGGTGGGGTCGAACCGTCCCGAGTACCAGCCGTTCGGGCTGTGGCAGCGCATGCACATGTTGCCCGCGCCGTCCTCGGTGGTGACCGCCTTCAGGATGTTGTTCACGGCGATCTGGTTGGCGCGGAAGATCGGATCGCGCGCCGCGCTCGCCATGTTGGTGCCGCCCTGCACGCCGAAGTGGGCAGCCTGCTGGTCGATGGTGCCGCCGTGGCAGCCGGCGCAGGTCACCGTGAACTCGAACACGTTGAACGGCGCGGGGAAGGTGATGTTGGACAGCTCCTGCTGCTGGGTGCCCGGATTGGGCACCGTGCCGCGGGGGATGGCCCTTCCGGGCACGTCCGCGGCCGCGGCGCTCGCGAAGGCCGCCAGCACCGCGGCCAGGGCCAGGTGGTGCGTCCGCCCGGTGTGCGCTCTGCGGGCGCTCCGTGGGTTCTGCGGGTTCTGCCTCGTGCGTGTCATCTGCTCTCCGTTCAGGTTTGGATTCACGGCTCCCAACTCCCCCCGCCCAGCGTTCACCGGGATGTCCCCTTGGTGCTCTCCTCCATCTGCAGAAACAGCGTCCCTTCGAGCTGCTCATTCACGGTCAGTGTTCCGGCCAGGTTGCTCAGGGTTCCGAAGGTGGCCCCCTTCGGCGTGCGCAGGGTCGCGCTCCAGCCTCCCTTCCCGACGGTGGGATCGATCGGGAGCTTCGCGATCACCTGACCCTGGATCGCCTCGGGGCTGTGGCGTGCTCCCGCGGGGACCTTCGAGCCGGTCCGGACCAGTCGCCAGGCGCCCTTCACGTACCAGGAGCCCGTGGGCTGCTTGGGCATGTCCTTGTCCGGGGTGAAGGAGCCGATGGTCATGGTGAAGGTGCCGTCCGTGAACGGGACGTCGCCCACGGCCCTGGCCGGGGCCGTCACCGTGTAACCCTCGGTGAACCTCCCCTCGGGGAGCTTCTTGAACGCGCCCGGAGACAGGACTCGAAGTTGCCCGAGCTGCCAGGTGGCGACCTTCTTCCGGGTGGCGGCGGACTTCGTGGGGGCCGGGGTCGCAGCCGCCGGGGCGGGGGACGCAGGCTGCTCGGCGACAGCGGGCGACGTCAGCGTCAGCCCGGTCGCCGCCAGGATCACCCAAAAGAGCCGCCCCATTCTGGAGGTACTCGCCATGTCGTCGCCTCGTCCGACCCACATGCGCCGACACCGGATCCGATGTCGGATGTCGACTTCACAGGTGGGCTTCGGCGTGGACGCTAGCGATCTGGAACCGAACCCTAATAGTCCCACAAGTATGTGATACCATTATGATTATTGGATTTTAATGAATGATTATTCATTTACGGTTTTGGCCGCGTTTCACTGTAAGGAAATCTCCTCGGGCTGAATCCATCTCAATTCGGGGGGTTCCGGATTCACACTTTCGGTGTACCGGACTTGTCCAGTTGACGTTCAGTGACATCTATGAGGAATGGGGGGGCGTATCGACTTGACGCCCGTCAATGCCGACGTAGCCAATCGTCACGCTGGGCGAAGCAGGGAAACCCCGCGTCGGCCGGCCTCGGACCCTGCCGCGACGCCCCTCCGCCCCACGGTCCGACGGTGCGCCCCGGCTCCTCGTTTCACCCTCCGTGCGTCGATGTGACTCACGGTGACAGACGATCTCCCGCCGTCCGCCGGCGAGGCGCCGCGCCCGTCCCGCCGGGGCCCGGTAACCATGTCGCCCCTGCGGGAAGATAGGGTTGCGATGCTCTCGACCCTCTACCGCCACCACGCGCCCGCGCTCTTCCGGTTCGCCCTGCGCCTCACCGGCAACCGGGCGGCCGCGGAGGACCTCGTGGCGGACACCTTCGTGGTCGCGGTGGCCGGGGGCGGCCCCGCCGAGCCCGCCTCGGCCCGCGCCTTCCTCTTCGGCACGCTGCGCAACCTGGCGCTACACGGGCGACGCGACGCGTACCGTCGCCCCCGGGCACCCCTCGAGCTCGTCGAGTCCCTGGCCGGACCGTCCGACCCGGAGCGCGACGCGGCGGCCCGCGCCGACCTCGCCGCGACCATCACCGATCTCCAGGCGCTGTCCGAGGACGTGCGGACGGCGCTGCTCCTGCGAACCGAAGGGCTTCCCTACCAGGAGATCGCCGAGGTCCTCGGCGTCTCCGAGGGGGCCGCCAAGGTCCGCGTCCACCGCGCGCGCGTGGCACTCGCCGCTCGCCGCTCCACCCGAGAAGGAGAAGCCCCGTGACCGCATCCTCCGTGCATCCCGACGTCCTCCGCGATCTCGCCCCCCTCTACGCCGCCGGGGAGGCCAGTGCCGCCTCCGCCGCGCTCGTCGAGGCCGGCGCCGCCACCGACCCCGCGCTGGCCCGGGAGATCGAGGCGCTCCGCCGCGCCGTCCGCCTCGGGACCGCCGCGCCGCCCGCCGACCTGGAGGCCCGTGCGCTCGGCGAGGTCCGCCGCGCCGTCCGCCGCCGCAGCGGCTGGCTCGCCGGAGCCATCTTCTTCACGGTCTTCCCGCTGACCTTCATGTACAGCGGCGGGAAGATGAGCTTCCTCATGTTCCGCGACGCGCCGGCCACGGCGATCCTGTCGCTCGTGGCCGCGGGGGCGATGTGGGTGCTCTTCGCCCGGACCGCGCGGGCGGTCCGGTAGCGCGACCTCGCGAGGGGTGCGGGGGCGTCAGCTCCTCGGCTTCAACCCCTTCACCCACTTCGCGATGACGTTCACCACCTCGCCGGCGACGTTGCCGGGCTTCGTGTAGGCGCTGGGGAGCGACTTCCCCGTCCCGAACACGAAGAGGTGGTCGGCCTTCGGGAAGGT